>NZ_NWQG01000129.1:0-18825 GCF_002529485.1 Mesorhizobium sanjuanii | reverse complement strand
ATGCAACACAGGCCGATCCTCATAAGGCCTGAAAAACGTTAAAAATCAGATCATCCAAGGGGCGTAGACGGGCGCGTAGACCGCGCGCATCTCGGCGGCGCGGCCGCGCTCGCGGCGCGTCGTCTCGACGATCTCGAAGGCCGAACGGTCCGACAACAGGCGACGCAGCGCCGCCGCGTTCAGCCTGTGGCCGCCGCGATACGAACGGAAGCAGCCGATGAACCGGGCGCCGGCCAGCGCCAGATCGCCCATGGCGTCCAGCGTCTTGTGGCGAGCGAACTCGTTGGGATAGCGCAGGCCGCCAATATTGATCACGCGGTTGTCGTCGCCGATCACCAGCGAGTTCTCCAGCGACGAGCCGAGCGCATAGCCCGCGGCCCACAGCCGTTCCACATCCTTCATGAAACCAAAGGTACGGGCCCGCGCGACATCGCGGCGGAAAATATCGGGGTTGATGTCGGACGCAAAGAGCTGGCGGCCGATCGCCGGGCTTTCGAAATCGATCTCGATTTCGAAGCGCGTGCCGTCATAAGGCCTGAATTCCGCCCAGGACGCGCCGTTCTCGATGCGAACCGGCTTGACCACCCTTATGTACCGGCGCTTGACCGGCAGCGTGTCGATGCCGACCTGGTCCACGGCCTCGACAAACGGCATGGCGCTACCGTCTAGGATCGGAACCTCGCGGCCGTCGATTTCGATGACGATGTTGTCGATGCCAAGCCCGAAGACAGTGGCCATCAGATGTTCGACGGTGGCGATATGCTCTCCTTCGGGATCGCCGAGCATGGTGCAAAGGTCGGTGGCGCCGACCTCGGCGACCAGCGCACGAAACTCGCGGCTCTCGCTTCCATTCGAAAGGTGGAACACCACGCCCGTGTCGGCATCCGCCGGCAGAAAATGAACGGTAACAGGTTTGCCGCTGTGAACGCCGGTGCCCGTCAGCGTCGCACGCGATTTAAGTGTCGTCTGGTAGTCCTGCAAGACAAACCCCATAGCCCATGCTGCCCAAGTCCACCTTGTCGGCCCCAAGGGGCGCGGCATTTGCGCGGCACTTGATTGATCGGCAGGCAGGGCCAACTCCCCGAATCCCGGCAAACCGACGTTTGTCGCGGGAAGATAGTGATCCGGCAGGGAGACTCCAAATCACGGTTTCTTACTCTTTGTAACCACGACCAGAAGTAAGCAGGGTCTCCTAAGATGCTGTTTTGCAAAGGCTTTCTAAGTTAACAGGCAAACAATCTCTTGCTTGCCTGTTAACAATTGTTACAGGCTGTTAACAGGTCAGTTGGCCTGACGGCGCAGGAACGCCGGAATCTCCAACTGATCGTCTTCCTGCATGGTCCTGGCCTGCGGCGTCAGCCGGCCCTGATCGTCCAACTGGCCGCGGCGCGGCGCGTAAAGCTGCGGGTCCTGGCTGGCGAGGCGGCGCACTTCGGGGGCCGCCTGGCGCAGTTTCGGTTCACGCGGCTGTGCCGGCTGCAACCGTGCCGGCTCCTCTTCGCGGCGGGTCAGGCCGCTCGTCAGGCGCTTGATCAATCCCATCGGACCGCTGTTCTCATGATGATCGGCCGGACGGCTTTTGGCTTCCACCTCGGCCTTCACCACAGGCGGGAAATCCTCCACGCGCGGCATGCGCTGGGGTGCCGCGGCCACCGGCTGAAGCACTCCACGCTGCGGCATCGCCTGCTGGACCACCGGCTGCAGCATCGGCTGCGGCTGGGGGGGCGGCGCCTGGAAGATCTTGTTCTGCGGGCGGAAGTCGTCCGCCGGGGCAACCGGTGCGGGACGCGCCATCGCGGCAGCGTTGGCTTCGGCAAGCTGGATCGCCTCGGCAACCGGGTCGGCCGCGCGTGGCTCATAGGCGGGCTGAACCGGCGCCGGGCGGCTTTCCGTAACCGGGACCGCCGGGCGGTTGACAGGCTTTGGCGGCGCGGCGCGGATGGCGATCGGCGCGGCGGCGATTTCAGCCGCCGATTTGTCGATGCCGGTGGCGACCACCGAGACGCGGATGACGCCTTCGAGATCCTCGTCGAACGTCGCGCCCAGGATGATGTTGGCGTCCTGGTCGACTTCCTCGCGGATGCGGGTAGCCGCCTCGTCGACTTCGAACAGGGTGAGGTCGCGGCCGCCGGTGATCGAGATCAGCAGGCCCTTGGCGCCCTTCATCGAGGTCTCGTCGAGCAGCGGGTTGGCGATCGCCGCCTCGGCGGCGGCCATGGCGCGTCCTTCGCCGGAAGCCTCGCCCGTTCCCATCATCGCCTTGCCCATCTCGCGCATGACCGAGCGAACGTCGGCGAAGTCGAGATTGATCAGACCTTCCTTCACCATCAGGTCGGTGATGCAGGCGACACCGGAATAGAGCACCTGGTCGGCCATGGCGAAGGCATCGGCGAAGGTCGTCTTGTCATTGGCCAGCCGGAACAGGTTCTGGTTGGGGATGACGATGAGGGTGTCGACGCATTTCTGCAATTCCTCGATGCCGAAATCCGCCGTTTTCATGCGGCGCTGGCCTTCGAAATGGAACGGCTTGGTGACGACGCCGACCGTAAGGATGCCCTTTTCACGGGCGGCACGCGCGACAACCGGAGCCGCTCCCGTGCCGGTGCCGCCGCCCATGCCGGCGGTGACGAAGCACATATGGGTGTTCGACAGATGATCGATGATCTCGTCGATGCATTCTTCCGCCGCCGCGCGGCCGACTTCCGGCTGCGATCCCGCGCCCAGACCTTCGGTGACATGCGCACCGAGCTGGATCAACCGTTCCGCCTTGGACATGGTCAGCGCCTGTGCGTCGGTGTTGGCCACGACGAACTCGACACCGCGCAAGCCCGCGGTGATCATGTTGTTGACGGCATTGCCGCCGCCGCCGCCGACACCGAACACGGTGATTCGCGGCTTGAGCTCGGTGATATCCGGCTTTTGCAGATTGATGGTCATTGTCTCCGTCCTTTGCCTTTCACGCCGCTTCGCCGCCGCGGCCGCCTATGGGGCTGCCCCCGTCAATTAGAAACTGTCTCTCAACCACTGACTCATGCGATGCAGTTTTCCGCCCGTTCCGGTCATTCTCAGGCCGGAAATGCCTTTCGCCGGATGGCTCTCGAAGCTCGCCATCTGCGGGTAGATCAAAAGCCCGACCGGCGTCGAGAAAGCCGGCCCCTTGGCCGCCTCCGGCAGGCCCGCCACGCCGAGCGGCCGACCGATGCGCACATTGCGTCCGAGGATGCGGCGCGCCGCCTCCGGCAGGCCGGAGAGCTGGCTGGCGCCACCGGTCAGCACCACACGCTTGCCGACGGCATTGCCGTAGCCGGATTTGTTCAGCCGGTCGCGCAACAGTTCGAGCGTCTCGTCGATGCGCGCGCGGATGATGCGCGTCATCACCGACCGCGGTATCTGCAACGGCACCTCGCCTTCCTCGCCGATCGGCTGGATCGACACCAGGTCGCGGTCGTCGGCACTGCCGGGCAGCGCCGAGCCATGCATCACCTTCAGTCGCTCTGCCGCATCGAGCGAGGTCGACAGGCCCTTGGCCATGTCGAGCGTGACATGGTTGCCGCCGACGGCGATGGCGTCGCCATGTACGAACTTGCCTTCCGAAAACACCGAAATCGTCGTGGTGCCGCCGCCCATGTCGATGCAGGCCGCACCCATTTCGAGCTCGTCGTCGACCAGTGCGGCCAACCCGCTGGCATAGGGCGTCGCCACCATGCGCTCGACCGACAGATGCGAGCGGTTGATGCAGAGTTCCAGGTTGCGCAAGGGAGCGGCATCGCCCGTCAGCACATGCATGTCGACACCGAGCTGATCGCCGACCATGCCGCGCGGATCGCGCACGCCGCGCTCGGCGTCCAGCGAAAAGCCGACGGGAAGCGAATGGATCACCTCGCGCTCGGCCCTCAGCGCCTGCTTGGCGCCGGCAGCAAGCACGCGCTTGATATCGGCCTCGTCGGCCTCATGGCCGCCAAGGTTGATGGTGGCGGAGAAGGTCTCGCTCTTCAGCCGGCCGGCCGTCATATTGACGATCAGCGAATCCACCGTCAGCCCGGCCATGCGCTCGGCGGCGTCGACGGCGAGGCGGATGGCGTGCTCGGCCCTGTCGAGATCGATGACGACGCCCGATTTCACGCCTTGCGATTTCTGATGGCCGATGCCGATCACCTGAATGCGATGCGAGCGCCCGCGCAAGAGCTTGCCGTCGTCGCGCGGCTTCAGCTTCGCCACCACGCAGCACACCTTGCTCGAGCCGACATCGAGCACCGTCAAGGTACCGGACCGGCGCGACGAGGCATCGCTGTTGCCGCCAAGCCAGCTCATATGTTCGTCCCCGGCTTGCGCTTCAGTACTTTGGGCTTCTCGTTGAGCGCGGCCTCGCGCTGCGTCGCCGCTTCCGGCGTCAACTGGACGACGAGACGATCGGAAAGGCGCATGTCGACGGCGGCGATGTCGCGCGTCAAAAGCCCGTTCTCATGGTCCATCCTGACCAGATCGGCGATCGCCTGATCCTCGCCATCTTCGGGAAGCTTGACGGTGATGCCGTTTTCCAGCTTCAGGTCCCAGCGCCGTTCGCCGATGCGGATATAGCCCTTGATCCGCGCGGCAAGCTCCGGATATTTCTTGATCCTGGCAAGGAAATCCGGCGCCTTGGCCGGCGCGCCGGCGCCGATGATCAACGGCAGCAATGCCTGCTTGCCGCCGGAGAACGGCGCGATCACATTGCCGGACTTTTCGATGACGGAAAGCTCGCTGCCTTGCTGCCAAAGCGCGAAGGGCACTCGCTCCTCGACGCGCACCTCCAGCGTGTGCGGATAGACCTTGCGCACCGCCGCAACTTCGATCCAGGGCAGCGTGGCGATGCGCTCGCGCGCGGCCTCGGCGTCGAAGCCGATCAGCGAGGTCCAGCCGTCGAGCTCCAGCCTGTCCAGTATATCGATCTCGGAGGTTTCACGATTGCCGACCACCTTGATCTGATCGACGGCAAAACCGGTGCGGGCAGTGACGCCCTGAACGATGCTGTCGACATGTCCGCCGAGATAGGCGCCATAGGCGCCACCCGACGCCAGCAGCACCGCCGACAGGATTGCGGCGGAGAAAGGCGGCGCCTCGAAATCGCCCTCGCCCAGGCGAGCCAGAACGCGCACCGGCCGGCGAAGCAGGCGCGGCAATACGAAATGGTCGAACGACAACGGCATGCCGAACAGCGTCGGCCCGGCCGCGCCCTTCTCCTTGCCCTGTCCCCACCTCAACGCAAACACGAAGCGTCCTCCACCATCCAACTCAATAAATCGCCGAACGAGTGCCCCGCTTGCGCGGCGATTTCAGGCACCAAGGATGTCGGCGTCATGCCAGGCTGAGTGTTGATCTCGAGCCAGACAATTTCGCCGTTTTCGGAGTGACGATCGTCATAGCGGAAGTCCGATCGGGAAACGCCCCGGCAACCGACGGCTTGGTGAGCCTTGAGCGCCAGTGTCTGTATTTTTTGGTAAATATTCGGTGAAATTTTTGCCGGGCATTCGTGTTTTGATCCGCCCGCGACATATTTTGAGTCATAGTCGTAGAAGGAATGGCCGGTCGGGATGATCTCGCAGACGCCGAGCGCCACATCGCCCATCACCGCGCAGGTCAGCTCCCGCCCGTGAATGTAGCGCTCCACCATGACGGTATCGCCATATTTCCAGTCGGACGAGCCGATCACCTGCGGCGGATGCGACTGACCCTCATGCACGATGACGACGCCGAAGCTCGACCCTTCGCTGACCGGCTTGACCACATAGGGCGGCTTCATCGGATGCTTGTTCTGGATGGCGAAGCGGTTCGTCACCTTCGATTCCGCCACCGGAATGCCGGAGGCCTTGGCGATCTTCTTGGCCTGCTCCTTGTTCATGGCCAGCGCCGAAGCGAGCACGCCCGAATGGGTATAGGCAATCCCCAGATATTCGAGGATGCCCTGGATGGTGCCGTCCTCGCCGAAAGGGCCATGCAGCGCATTGAAGGCGACGTCGGGCTTGAGTTCGGCCAGCACCGATCCGACATCGCGCGTGACGTCGAGGCGAGTGACCCGGTAGCCTTCATTCTCGAGCGTATCGGCACACGCTTTCCCCGAGGACAGAGACACGGGCCGCTCGGACGAGAATCCCCCCAGCAGAACGGCCACATGCTTGCTTTTCATTTCCCGTCATCCCCTCTCACGGCGGGCCGGCATCTCTCGATCAGAGCAGTCCTTGCTCTCACGATTCCGCAACCTTGAGTCCGAGTCTCCCGGCAGGTTGCCCCCCAGACGGAAAACGCGGGAACGCGTCGAACGACTCAAATCAGGAAACGCTTTCAGGCAGAGAATCAGAGAGTTGATTCACTGGCAAGTGCTTACGATTCCGAGAGATTCACTTTCCGTGAAAACGGCCATAAAAATTGCGTTGTGAGTCTTTGACGCAACGGTCGCGCGGTGATTCACATCGTTTGAAGTTCAAGTATTACATGAACATAAGGCCGCGCTAAAGCAATTGCCCCAGAAACTCTTGTACCGCATGCCCCGGCCGGAACTCGCCGATGCGCTTGATTTCCCATTGCAGCCGGATGCCTGAATTCTCGAGCACGCGCGTGCGCACCGTCTCGCCGAGATATTCAAGGTCGTAGCCGGTCGCGGTTCCAGTGTTGATCATGAAGTTGCAGTGCATCGGCGACATCTGCGCACCGCCGATCATCAGCCCCCGGCACCCCGCCTTGTCGATCTCTTTCCAGGCCGAGGTGCCTTCCGGATTCTTGAAGGTCGAGCCGCCGGTCTTTTCGCGGATCGGCTGCACGGTCTCGCGATGATGCTGGACTGCATCCATCGCCGCCTTGATAGCGGCCTTGTCCTCCCGGGCGCCTTCGAACACAGCCGAGGTGAAGATCAGCCCGGAAGGTGCCGCCGAATGACGATAGGCGTAGCCCATATCGGCATTGCTCAGCGTGTGCACATTGCCCTTGCGGTCGAGCGCCCGCACCTGGACGACGCGCTCGCGCGTCTCGACGCCATTGGCACCGGCGTTCATGCGCAGCGCGCCGCCGATGGCGCCTGGAATGCCGTGGTAGAAGTGGAAGCCGCCGATGCCCGCCTCGTAGGCGACGGCGGCAAGGCGCTTGTCGGGCGTGGCGGCGCCCGCCTTGATCGTCGTCGGGCCGATCGCCTCGGCCTCGCCAAAACCCTTGGCCGAAAGCCGGATGACGAAGCCCGCCACGCCGCCATCGCGCACCAGAAGGTTCGAGCCGACGCCGACGATGGTCAGCGGGATCTCTTCGGGAACCGTTCTCAGGAACGCGGCGAGGTCCTCCTCGTCCGCCGGCTGGAACAATGCGTCGGCCAGTCCGCCGGCGCGAAACCAGGTGATCTTGTCCATCTCGGCATTGGGCGTGATGCGGCCGCGCAGGCCGGCAAGCCGGTCGCCAAGCTTGTCGATCAACGCCTGGCCGCGCATCATGGCGTGGTTCCGCCGAGTTCCCTGGGCAGCGCATAGGCCCATTGGGTGATGTTGCCGGCGCCGAGGAAGACGACGAAATCGCCTGGCTTGGCCAGATCGCGGATAACCGGCGCGATGGCCGCCGGGCCTTCGATGTAGCGGGCGTCGCGATGGCCGCCGGCGCGGATGCGCGACACCAATGCATCCGATGTCACCCCGTCGATCGGCTCTTCGCCTGCCGCGTAGACCGGCGCCACCATCACCGTGTCGGCGTCGTTGAAGCAGGCGGAAAACTCGTTGAACAGATCATGCAGCCGGGTGTAGCGATGCGGCTGGGCAATGGCGATGACGCGGCCTTTGGTGGCGCTGCGCGCCGCCTTCAACACCGCCGAGATCTCGACCGGATGGTGGCCATAATCGTCGTACACATCGACGCCGTTCCACGAGCCGGTATGGGTGAAGCGCCGCTTGACGCCGGCGAAGGACGACAGGCCCTTCTTGATCGCTTCGGCGGAAAGGCCGAGCTCATGCGCCACGGCGATCGCCGCCGTCGCATTGGCGACGTTGTGGCGGCCAGGCATCGGCAGGCGCAGGTCTGATATCGTCGTCTGGCCGCGTGTCTTGCGGTCGCGGATCACCACGTCGAACTCCGAGGTCGCACCCGCCATGCGGTGGTTGGTGAAACGCACATCGGCCTGCGCATTCTCGCCATAGGTGATGACGCGCCGGTCCTCGATGCGGCCGACCAGCGCCTGCACTTCCGGATGGTCGGTGCACATGACGCCGAAACCGTAGAACGGCACGTTCTCGACGAACTGGCGGAACGCCTCGCGCACATTGTCGAAAGAGCCGTAATGGTCGAGATGCTCGGGATCGATATTGGTGACGACGGCGATGTCGGCCGGCAGCTTCAGGAAGGTGCCGTCGCTTTCGTCGGCCTCGACCACCATCCATTCGCCGTCACCCATGCGGGCGTTGGTGCCATAGGCATTGATGATGCCGCCATTGATCACGGTCGGATCGAGCCCGCCGGCTTCGAGCAGCGTCGCCACCATCGAGGTCGTCGTCGTCTTGCCATGCGTGCCGCCGATCGCCACCGCCTGGCGGAAGCGCATCAATTCGGCCAGCATTTCGGCGCGCCGCACGATGGGCAGCAGCCTTTCGCGCGCGGCCTTCAGTTCCGGATTGGATTTCTTGATCGCGGTCGAGACGACGACCACTTCGGCGTCACCGAGATTGTCGGCTTGATGACCGACGAAGCACTCGATGCCCTTGTCACGCAGCCGCTGCACATTGGCGCTGTCGGCCTGGTCGGATCCTTGCACCTTGTAGCCGAGATTGTGCAGCACCTCGGCGATGCCGCTCATGCCGATACCGCCAATGCCGATGAAATGCACAAGGCCGATCGTCTGCGGCATCTTCATCAATGCGTCTCCTTCCTGAATTCCGAAACGGTTTTCTTCGACGCAATAGCCTCTGTCAGATCGGCGAGCAACCGCGCCGCATCCGGTTTTCCGGCCGATTTCGCCGCCGCCGCCATGGCGGCGAGCCGTTCCGGATCGTCCATCAGGCCGCCGACCAGCTGCGCTATGCGCTCGGACGACAGCGAGGCTTGGGCATGCACCTCGGCACCGCCTGCCGCGGCCAGGGCCGCGGCATTGGCCGCCTGGTCGTGGTCGAGCGCATGCGGATAGGGCACCAACAATGCCGGGCGGCCGACCACGGCGATTTCCGACACGGTCGATGCGCCGGATCGCGACATTACCAGATGCGCCGCCGCCAGGCGCGCCGCCATGTCGGTGAAGAAGGGCGACACGTCGGCCTCGATGCCAAGCGCGGCATAGGCAGCCTTCACCTTCTCCACATCCTCGGCGCGTGCCTGCTGCGTAATCACCAGCCGTTTGCGTTGTGCGTCCGAAAGCAGCGCTATCGCGGCCGGCACGGCATCGGAAAAGAACTGTGCGCCCTGGCTGCCGCCGAACACCAGGAACCGGAACGGTTGCTTGCCCGCAGAGGCACTGTAGGGCGTCCTTGCCGCCTCCAGCACTTGCGGCCTGACCGGATTGCCTGTCGTCACCGTCTTGGCGCCGGCGGCACTTGCATCCTGCGGCAGGAATCCACCGGCAATGGCATCGACGCGGCCGGCCAGCGCCCGGTTGGCGCGCCCCATCACCGCGTTCTGCTCGTGGATCAGTGTCGGCACCTTGCGCCGCGTCGCCGCATAGAGCGGCGGCAGCGTCGGATAACCGCCGAAGCCGACGACCACGGCGGGCTTGATCCGTCCGATCACCGAGGAGGCCTGGCGCACCCCACCCCAGATCTTCCAGAAGGCGGCAAGCACGGCGAAAGGATTTTTCGACCCCATCGTCGCCGACTGGATCGGATGGATGCTGGCTGCCGGGAACTGGCCGGCAAAACGCTCGGCACGATCGTCGGTGGCCAGATGCACCATCCAGCCGCGCCGCTTCAGTTCGTGCGCCAGCGCCTCGGCCGGGAACAGATGCCCGCCCGTGCCGCCTGCCGCCAGAAGAATGACCCCGTTGGCCATTTCATTCCGCCGGCATGGCGCGCGCCGGCGGCGCAAAGCCCATCTGCTTGCGCCGTTCCGGCCGTTTGCGCGTCAGCGCCAGCACCATGCCCATCGAAATGGCGATGGCGATCTGCGAAGAGCCGCCATAGGAGATGAACGGCAAGGTCATGCCCTTGGCCGGCATCAGCTGCAGATTGACGGCCATGTTGATGACCGACTGCAGACCGAAGACGGTGACCAGGCCGCCAACCGCGTAGCGCGTGAAATCATCCTGCTCCTTGAGCGCCGTGTTGAGGCCGCGCAGCACGATGAAGGCGAAGATGGACATGATGAAGAAGCACATGATCAGCCCGAACTCCTCGCCGGCGACCGAGAAGACGAAGTCGGCGTGGCTGTCCGGTATGACCCGCTTGACGGTGCCCTCGCCCGGCCCGACGCCGAACCAGCCGCCATTGATCAGCGCCTCGCGGCCCATGTCGACCTGGAACGTGTCGCCTTCGCCGGTCATGAAGCGGTCGATGCGGCCGGCGACGTGCGGGAACACCGTATAGGCGGCGAACACGCCGCCAATGCCGGCAGCGCCCAGCGCGATGATCCACAGCCACGGCAATCCGGCCATGAAGAACATCACCCCCCAGGTACCGAGCACCAGCATGGTCTGGCCGAAATCCGGCTGCGCCACCAGCAGCGATATGACCAGGGCCAGCAGCAGCATGGCGAACAGATTGCCTGGAATGTCGGGCTGGCGCTTGTGCTCGGCAAACAGCCAGGCGCAGATGATGACGAAGGCCGGCTTCAGGAATTCCGACGGCTGGATCGACAGGCCGGCAAACGACACCCAGCGCCGCGCACCCTTCACCTCGACGCCGATGTAGAGCACCGCCACCATCAGGACCAGCGTGATGCACAGCATGACCAGCGCCATGCGCCTGATCTGCCGCGATTCCATGAAGGAGACGGCCAGCATCACGCCAAGCGCGGGGATGGTGAAGATGATCTGCCGTGTGGCGAAGTGGAAGCTGTCGAGGCCGATGCGCTGGGCCACCGCCGGGCTGGCCGCGAAGGACAGCACGATGCCAAGCCCCATCAGCGACAGGAACGCTGCCAGGAACCAGCGATCGACCGTCCACCACCAGGTGGCGACCGGGCTTTTGTCGAGACGGCTTTGCATTATCGTGTCCCTCCGATGGGCTTGACGCCATCAATAGCGTTCGCGGCTTGCCTGAACGCGTCGCCGCGAACTTCGAAATTCCTGAACTGGTCGAAACTGGCGCAGGCCGGCGAAAGCAGCACCACTGCCTCGCCGCCACTATCCCTGGCCGCATCCCTTGCGGCATGTTCGACCGCCGCGGCAAGCGTGCCCGATATCTCGTAAGGCACCGCCTCGCCCAGCGTCGCCGAAAAGGCCGGCGCGGCATCGCCGATCAGATAGGCCTTGGCGATGCGCGGGAAGAAGCCGCGCAACGGCTCGATGCCGCCTTCCTTGGCCAATCCGCCGGCGATCCAGTAGATGCGGTTAAAGCTCGACAGGGCGGGGGCCGCCGCATCGGCATTGGTCGCCTTGGAATCGTTGATGAACAGCACATGGCCCTTGCGGCCGACCTGCTCCATGCGGTGCGCCAGGCCGGGGAAGCTTTCCAGGCCCGACTGGATCTCGCCGAGCGAGAGCCCGACCTTGAGGCAGGCGGCAACGGCGGCCAGCGCGTTCTGCGCATTGTGTTGGCCGCGCAGCGAGCCGATGCCTTCGAGAAAGGCGACGCGGCTGAAGCGGCCATGCACCGCCTCCATCAGGTCGGTGCCACTGGCGAAATAGCCGTCGGTGAGCGGCAAGCGCTTGGAAATGCGGATGACATGCCGGCCGGCCCGCTCCAGCCGGTCGGCGATCTGGGCGCACCAGGAATCGTCGATGCCGACGATTGCCACCTCGCTGCCCGCCACCAGCCGTTCCTTGATCGCGGCGTAGTGCTGCATGGTGCCATGACGGTCGAGATGATCCGGCGTCAAATTGAGCAGGACGCCCGCGGTTGGATTGATCGAGGGCGCCAGGTCGATCTGATAGGACGAGCATTCCACGACATAATGCCGCGCCGACTCCGGTGGATCGAGCGTCATCACCGCGCGGCCGATATTGCCGCCCATCTGCGTGTCGCGCGCCGCGGATTTCAGGATATGCGCCGTCAGCGCCGTGGTCGTCGATTTGCCATTGGTGCCGGTGATGGCGATGAAGGGCGCCGCCGGCGCCCGCAAGGTCCGCTCGCGGCAGAAAAGCTCGATGTCGCCGATGATCTCGACACCCGAGCCGCGCGCCAGCTCCACGCTCCAATGCGGCTTCGGATGCGTCAGCGGCACGCCGGGCGACAGCACGAAAGCCGAGAATTTCGTCCAGTCGGCGCCGCGCAGGTCGGCGGTCGCAATGCCGACGGCGCCTGCCTTGGCGACGCTGTCGGGATTGTCGTCCCAGGCCAGCACGTCCGCCCCGCCCTCGATCAGCGCGCGCGCCGTGGCGATCCCCGAGCCGCCGAGCCCGAAGAGCGAAACGCGTTTGCCGGCGAAGGATGCTGCGGGGATCAAGCGGCCTCCTATCTAAGCTTCAGGGTCGATAGGCCGACCAATGCCAGGATGACCGCGATGATCCAGAAGCGGATCACCACCTGGCTTTCGGTCCAGCCGAGCTTTTCGAAATGATGATGGATCGGCGCCATCAGGAACACGCGCTTGCCGGTCATCTTGAAGTAGCCGACCTGGATGATCACCGACAGGATCTCCACCACGAACAAGCCGCCGACGATGACCAGCACGATCTCATGCTTGGTGGCGACCGCGACCGTCCCGATCAGCCCGCCCAGCGCCAGCGACCCGGTATCGCCCATGAAGATCGCGGCCGGCGGTGCGTTGAACCACAGGAAGCCGAGGCCGGCGCCGATCACCGCGCCGAGAACCACCGCCAGTTCGCCGGTGCCGGGCACGAAATGGATCTGCAGATATTCGGCGAACACCGCGTTGCCGGAGAGGTAGGCAATGACGCCGAAGGACGCCGCCGCGATCATGATCGGCACGATCGCCAGCCCGTCGAGACCATCGGTCAGGTTCACCGCATTGCCGGCGCCGACAATGACGAAGCAGGAGAACGGGATGAAGAACCAGCCGAGATTGATGAGAAATTCCTTGGCGAAGGGAAAGGTCAGCGACGATGAGAACGGCGCCTGGCCGTTATGCATGATTACCCAGGCGGCAATGCCGGCGATGACGAATTCGAGCCCCAGCCGCGCCTTGCCGGAAAAGCCGAGATGCGATTGCTTGGTCACCTTGAGATAGTCGTCATAAAAGCCGATCGAGCCGAAACCGAGCGTCACCAGCAGCACCACCCAGACATAGATGCTGGAAAGGTTGGCCCATAGCAGCGAGGAGCCGACGATGCCGCACAGGATCATCAGGCCGCCCATGGTCGGCGTGCCGGCTTTCTTGAAATGCGTCTGCGGCCCGTCGGCGCGGATCGGCTGGCCCTTGCCTTGCCTGAGCCGCAGCGAGTTGATGATGGCCGGTCCGAAGATGAAGACGATCAGCGCCGAAGTGATCAGCGCCCCGCCGGTACGGAAGGTAATGTAGCGGAAGACATTGAAGACCGAGATCTTGTCCGCGAAATCGACGAGCAGTGTTAACATGCGTTTCGGTCCCCCGGGACTGACCCTAGGTCTGTTTACTGGTTGTGGCTTGCGCCGGAAATTTGCCGAGCAATGCCTCGACCAGCTTTGAAAAACCGATGCCTTTCGACGATTTGACCATCACCACGTCGCCAGGCTTCAATGTCGACAACAGCACTGGCTTCAAATCCTCGGCGCCGGCGCGATATTCCGTCTTGATCTCGTCTGGCAGGATGTCGGCCAGCGCCCGCATTTCCGGGCCGCCGAGAAAGACTGTGCTTGTGCCGGTGCCGACGATGAGATCGGCCAGCGCGGCATGCAGCTTAGCCGAGTGGTCGCCGAGTTCCAGCATGTCGCCAAGCACGGCAATGCGCCTGCCTTCGCCCGACACAGGCGTCGCATTGAGCAGCGCCATTGCAGCACTCATCGACGCCGGATTGGCGTTATAGCTCTCGTCGATCAGCGTGATCGATCCCTTGGGATGGCGCAGCACATGGCGCTTGCCGCGCCCGCGTTCGGCTGAAAGATCGGCCAGCGCCATCGCCACCCTGGCGATATCGGCGCCGACCAGATGCGCGGCGCCGAGCACCGCCAGCACATTCTGCACCATATGGCGGCCGGGCGCGCCGACACGCGCCGTGACCTCCTGCCCGCCGATTTTGGCGGTGATGACCGAATGGTCGGCATGCAGCACGCATTTGACCAGCCTGAAGGTCGCGCGGGCATTTTCTCCGAAGCCGTAGACATGCTCGATGCCGGCGTCTTTCGCCATCTTGCCCAGGAGCTTCGAGCGCGGATCGTCGCGGTTGAGCAGCGCCGCGCCACCCGGCTCCAATCCTTCGAAAATCTCGGCCTTGGCCTTGGCGATCTCGTCGAGGTTGCGAAAGAAGCCGAGATGCGCCGCCGCGATCAAGGTGATGATGGCGACGTGCGGCCGGACCATCTTGACCAGCGGCCGGATCTCGTCCGGATGGTTCATGCCGATCTCGAAGACGGCATAGTCGCAGTCGGCCGGCATCCGCGCCAGCGTCAGCGGCACGCCCCAGTGGTTGTTGAAGGATTGCGCCGAGGCATGCACCTTGCCGACAGCCGACAGCGCATGGCGCAGCGCCTCCTTGGTGGTGGTCTTGCCCGCCGAACCGGTCACCGCGATGATTTTTGCGCCCGAGCGCGCCCGCGCGGCAACACCCAGCTTTTCCAGTGCCACCAGCACGTCCGGCACGACGATCATCGGCGCCGTCAGCCGCCCGAGCGCCGGCAATTTGCCCTCGGCGACGACCAGCACGCCGGCGCCGGCCTTGATGGCGGCGGTCGCGAAATCATGGCCGTCCATCGCCTCGCCCTTGATGGCGAAGAAGGCCTCGCCCGCCACAAGGCTGCGGCTGTCGATCGAGATGCCGGTGACACCTTCCGGCATCGGGCCGAGCGGCCGTCCGTCCATGGCGGCAACCATATCCGCGGAGGTCCACAGGAAACTCATGCGGCGCGTTCCTGAAGCGCTGAGCGGACTTCCTCATGGTCGGAAAAATGCAGCGTCTCGGTGCCGATGGTCTGGCCTTCCTCATGGCCCTTGCCGGCCACGATCAGTGTGTCGCCGGCATGGAGCATGGCGACCGCCTCGTGGATCGCCTTGCGCCGATCGCCGATCTCGATGGCCCCGGGCGCGGCCGCAAGGATGGCGGCGCGGATCGCTTCAGGCACTTCCGAGCGCGGATTGTCGTCGGTGACGATGACGACATCGGCGAGCCGCGTGGCGATCTCGCCCATGATCGGCCGCTTGCCCCTGTCGCGGTCGCCGCCGCAGCCGAACACGACGATGACGCGGCCCGTGGTGAAGGGCCGCACCGAGGCCAGCACGTTTTCCAGCGCATCCGGCTTGTGCGCATAGTCGACATAGACCGGCGCGCCATTGGACGTCGTTCCAACGAGGTCCAGCCGACCCGGCGCACCCTTCAATTTCTCCAACGCCATCAAGGCCTTGGTGGCAGTTGTTCCGGTGGAGATGGCGAGGCCCGCCGAGACCAGCGCGTTGGCGATCTGGAAATCGCCGGCCAATGGCAGGTCGACTTCGTGAAGAACGCCGTCGACTTCCACCTCGGCGCGCTGGCGGTAACGCTCGTGCTCGACCCGCTTCAGTCTCAGGAATTCGCCATGGCGGCCGACTGTCAGCACATTCAGCCCCGCCGCCTGTGCCGCCTGGATCGTTGGTTCCGACCACGGATCGTCGGCAAAGATGACGGCGGGTGCGCCCTTCGGCAGCAGCGCGTCGAACAGGCGCAGCTTGGCGCGATGATAGTCCTCGACCGTCGGATGGTAATCCATATGGTCGCGGCCGAGATTGGTGAAGCCGCCGGCGGCAAGCCTCACGCCGTCCAGCCGGCGTTGGTCGAGCCCATGGCTGGAGGCTTCCATCGACGCGTGGGTGACGCCGGCATCGGCCAATTCCTTGAGCAGAAGGTGCAAAGCGACCGGATCGGGCGTGGTCAGTGAGCCATATTCATTGCGGCCCGGCGACACCACGCCGGTGGTGCCGATCGAAGCGGCGGCAAAGCCCGACTGCTCCCAGATCTGCCTGGTGAAGGCGGCGACCGACGTCTTGCCGCTGGTGCCGGTCACCGCGACCATGGTCTGCGGCTGCTTGCCAAAATAACGGGCGGCACTCAGCGCCAGCGCCAGGCGTGGATCGTCGACGGCGAGAACCGGCACCGGCAGTCCGGCAATGGTGCTGCCCTTGCTGGCCACGATCGCGGCAGCACCCCGCCTGGCGGCATCGGCGGCATAGGCCGCGCCGTCCGCCTTGGTGCCGGCGAGCGCGAAAAAGACGACGCCGGTTTTGACCGTGCGGGAATCCGACGAAATCCCGGTAACCTCCATATCGGGGGAAGCTGTCCCCTCGACAGGCAGGATACCGGCTAGATCTCTGAGCTTCATCGAACCCCGTTCATCTCAACAAAATAGCGCGCAGTTGCCGGCGCGCCCTAAGAATCACTGATAGGAAACCAGCGTTGCACCATTTTCATGGCTGAAATCTGGCTTCACGCCAAGCATGGAAGCCGAACGTCGGATGATGTTTGCGGCCATGACGCCCGCATTCGAGGCGGCCGTGGCGCCCATGCCGGGCTTTTCGGGCTTCGGCTCGTCGGCGATGGTGAGTACGATATATTGCGGATCGTCCATCGGAAAAGCCGCGACGAAGGCGTTGAAGTTCTTGTCCTTGGAGTAGCGGCCGTTGACCACCTTCTCCGCCGTTCCCGTCTTGCCGCCGACGCGGTAGCCCGGGACCCTGGCATTCCTGCCCGAGCCCTTCTCGGCATTGAGCGCGTAGAGGTAGCGCATGGCCTCGACGGTCTTTTCGCTGACCACTTTCTTGGCCACCGACATCGCCTGCTCCTGCGTGCGCCTCAGGAAAGTCGGCTCCATCAGATAGCCGCCATTCATCAGCGCGGCGCAACCGACCGCGGTCTGCAGCGGCGTGGTCGACACGCCGTGGCCGAAGGCGACCGTGATCGAAGTGACCTGCTTCCAGACCTTGGGCTCGGTCGGGCGGGCGACCTCCGGCAATTCGGTCTGCATCTTTTCGAGGATGCCCAGGCGATGCAGGAATTCGCGATGCCCGTCGATGCCCACCGCTTCGGCCTCTTTGGCCGAGCCGATGTTGGAGGAATAGATGAACACTTCCGGCACTGACAGCACCCGGCCCTTGCCATGGAAATCATGGATGGTCTGATGGCCAATCCTGATCGGACGGCTGGCGTCAAAACGGCTTTCCATCGTTACCTTGCCGGAATCGAGCGCCATGGCGGTGGTGAAGCTCTTGAAGGTCGAGCCCATCTCGTAGAGGCCGGCCGACATGCGGTTCAGCCGGTCCTTGTCCTGCGCGTTATAGGGATTGTTCGGATCGAAATCCGGCACCGAGGCCATCGCCAACACCTCGCCGGTCTTGACGTTAAGCACGACGGCGCCGGCCGCGATCGCATGGTACTTCTCCATGCCGGTGGCGATCTCGTCGCGCACGATATGCTGGACGCGCAGGTCGATCGAGAGCTGCACCGGCTTCAGGTCCTTGGCTATCGCCAGGCCTGACGCCTGAAGGTCGCTCAGCCCCTGTTCGTCGATGTACTTCTCCATGCCGGAGATGCCCTGATTGTCGATATTGGTGAGGCCGACAATGTAGGACGAGGTTTCGCCAGCTGGATAGAAGCGTCGCTTTTCGGTGCGGAAGCCGAAGCCGGGGATACCGAGTTGCATGATATCGGCCTGCTGCTTGGGCGTCAGTTGCCGCTGCAGCCAGACGAAGCCGGCGCCGCTCTTCAGCTTGTGATAGGTCTGCTCGTAGTCGATTTCGGGAAGCACCGTCGACAATTTTTCGATTGCCTCGTCGGCGTCGACGATGCGGCGCGGCTCGGCAAACAGCGATGCCGTCTTGATGTCCGTCGCCAGAACCTCGCCATTGCGGTCGACGATATCGGGCCGCGACGCCGTCACCCGGCTCTGCGGACCGCCGGACAGGTCGGGATTCTGGAAACCGAGATAGACCAGCCGCCCGGCAATGGTCGAATAGATGCCGAAAAACACCGCCATCGTCATCACGACGCGGGTCCTGCCCTTGCCGCCGGTCGCCTTGCGGGCGCCTTCGACGACGATCGAGCCGCCTTCGCCGGACGCGCGGCGTCCCAGCAGCCTCGTCGGAAGTCTGGCGATCCTTGCCAGTCTGGAAATCATTGGCAGTCTGGCAATCATTGCACGATGCCTCCGGTGACGACGGGATCCTTGCCGTTCAACGATCCTTTGCCGGAATTGTCGGCCATGCCGCCCAGGCGCTGGGACGAAAGGTCCTCTATGTTGACCGGCTTGGCCGGCAGGTCGTCCAGGCCGACGATCTGGCGCGCGTTGACCGGCTCGAGGCCAAGCTGCGATTTATAGATCTCGGTCAGCTTCTGCAGGCGCGCCGGCTGGGTCAGCAGGCTCCAGTCCGCCTTCAAGAGGTCGATCGTATCCTCCTCGTAGCGGATCTGCGCCTGGATCTTGTGCACTGCCGCCAATTGTTCCTCGGCCTCGCGCTTGGTCTTGTAGGTCAGGGCCGCGGCCGAGACCATGACGGCGATCAGGACTATGTCGCTGGTACGAAACACGTGCTCACCTCTCTCCCGGCCGACTGGCGCCGGGAAGTTCTGGGCTGGGAAGTTTTGGCAGGCCGAAAATCGCAAAGTCGCCGGCGCGCGCC
>NZ_NWQG01000128.1:0-735 GCF_002529485.1 Mesorhizobium sanjuanii | reverse complement strand
TTGCCGAACGCGCCCGCGGATTGGCCGCTATCTCGGCATCGTCGGGCGTCACCCCGCCGCCCGCCTTGCGGAAGGTGGCCAGGCGTGTCTGCGCCTCGGGCATATGCCGCGACCCGGTCACCTGATCGGCACGGTCGGCGATGAAGCGCTTGACGATGCGATCCTCCAGCGAATGAAACGTCACCACGGCCAGCCGCCCGCCCGGCTTCAGCACGCGCTCGGCCGCGAACAGCGCCTTGGCCAATTCGCCGAGTTCGTCATTGACGAAGATGCGCAGCGCCTGGAAGACGCGGGTCGCCGGATGGATCTTGTCCTTGGGGGCGCGGCCGATATGCGTCTCGATGGCATCGGCAAGATCGAGCGTCCGCTCGAACGGGCGTTTTTCGCGGCGGCTCTCGATCATGCGGGCGATGCGGCCGGCATGGCGCTCCTCGCCGAGGAAACCGAAGATGCGGGCAAGATCGCCCGCCTTGAAGGAATTGACGACATCGGCGGCGCTCAGGCCCGCTTGCGCCATGCGCATGTCGAGCGGTCCGTCGGCGCGGAACGAAAAGCCGCGCTCCGCCTGGTCGATCTGCATCGAGGAGACGCCGATATCGAGCACCACGCCGTCGGCGCTTTCGACCTGTTCGTCCAGCATCGAGAATGGCGCGTGGACAAGCCGGAGCTTGCCGTCCGACCGTGCTTCGAGGTCCCGCCCCGCCGCGATCGCATCCGGATCGCGATCGATGGCCA
>NZ_NWQG01000127.1:0-3194 GCF_002529485.1 Mesorhizobium sanjuanii | reverse complement strand
TAGCCGGCGACGATGGGCGGCGAGCGCTTGTCGCCGCGGTCGTCGAAGATCCCGCAGATGCGGATGTCGTTGTAGGGCTGCCTTTCGACGGAGCGGATCAGGGCTTCCGCCGTCTTGCCGCCGCCGACGATGACGGCGCGGCGCTCCATGCGTCCATCGCGCGCCCAGCGCCGGATCAGCTTCGACATCACCAGCCTGAGACCGAAGATCAGCACGAACCCGATGATGAACCAGGTGCCGAAAAACAGGCGTGAATAGTCTTCCGACATCTTCATGACGAATGCGGTCAGCGCCATCAGGGCGAAGGTGCCGGCCCAGACCAGCAGCAGACGGCCGAAATTGGCGATCGGCCGCATCAGCGAGACGATCTGGTAGCAGTCCGTGACGTCGAACAGCACCACGGCGAGCAGCGAGGCGGCGGCGATGGTCAGCGGATACTGCCAGGCGAGATAGGTGAAGAAGCCGACATAGTGGAAATAGACGCACAGGCCCGACAGGAACAGGAGCGCGAATTCGACCATGCGCAGGACGCCGCTGACCATGATCGGCGACATCGTATCGCGCCTGTATTGCGAAGCGACCTGCCGGGCAACGTCGTTCATCCCGCCAGTCGTATCGCGACCGGCCGGGCTTTCGAGTTTGCGCACCGCGTCTATCGAAAAGCGGCGCGCTGGATCGATCTCGTTCATGGGATATCCGCTAGCTTCGCCTCAGGTGAATAGCAAAAGAGAGCTAAGAAACCCTTGAAACAACAGGTGGCTTTGGAGCGGTCTGCGAGACCGGGATTCGATGCTACCGCCCGAGCGCGGTGAAATAGGCCGTCTCGATCTCGGCGGCCATGACATCGGCGCCGAAGCGCGCCTTGAGGTCGACGATATCGGGCATCAGGCGCCGGTAGACCTTGGGGTCGGCCAGCGCCTCGCTCACCCTGTCGCCAAGTTCGCGCGCATCGGGCTGGATCAGGGCAGGGGAACCGGCGCCGAAGATTTCCGGTATGCCACCGACGGCGGTGGCGATCATCGATTTGCCAGCCGCCAGCGTCTCCAGCACGATATAGGGCATGGCTTCCGCCCGCGAGGGGACGACAACCAGCTCGGCCAGCGCGAAGGCGGACCTGGCCGGCATCGGCGGCAGGAAGCGCACATGGCCGTCAAGACCGAGCCGCGTCACCTGCGCGTGATAACGTGGCAGGTCGTCGCCGTCGCCGACCATCACCGCCTTCAACGGCCGGCCAAGCCGTGCTCCGGCAAGAACCAGGGCGTCGATGAAGATGTCCGGTCCCTTGAGGTCGCGCATCATGCCGATATAGAGGAGATCGGCCGCATTTCGCCCGGTCCGCACCGGCTCGAACTCGGCGGCGCGCAGGCCATTATAGATCAGCCTGTTCGGAATGGGCGGCTCGCCGACCTTCCTGCGGTAGGTCCGCCTTTCATAGTCCGAGACAAATAGAAGGCAGTCGGTAAAGCGCGCCATGAACCGTTCTAGCGCGAAGAACAGTTTTCCCGTGCCGGTGGTTTCGTCATAGTGGAGAGAGCCGCCATGCGGCGAATAAAAGCGGGCTACGCGAGACCTTGATACCCGCAACAATGAGCCGAACAGACGGGTATAGGCGCCACCCTTGGCGCCGTGCCCGTGCAGCACGTCCGGCCGCAATTCCTTGATGATCCTGAAGGTGCGCCACGCCGACGCGAGGTCGCCCGGCCCGACATGCCGCTGCATCGGTGTGCGATGGATGCCGAGCGCCAGACTGTCCTTCATGTTCTCGAACAAATGTTCCTCGAAATCGCCCCCCGTCGTCGAATCGCAGACGATGCCGACGGAATGACCGGCAGCGACCTGCGCCTCGGTCAGGTCGCGCACATGCCGGAAAATCCCTCCGACGGGTGAGCGAAAGCAGTGGACGATCCTGAGTGTGTCCGCCACGTCGTTGGTTCTAGAACAGGCGTTCGCGAACGTAGACTGTGTCGCCAGGCAGGAGCGGATCGGAGGTTACCACGCGTCCGGTTATCACCTTGCCGTTGATGTCGCGGGTGATATCGACGCTTTCCTGGTTGGCGCGCGGTGTGAAGCCGCCGGCGATGGCAACCGCCTTCTGTACCGTCAGGCCTGGAACGTAGGAATACTGGCCTGCCGCGCCCACTTCACCCATGACGAAGATCGGCCTGTAACGGTCGATCTCGACCGACACATCCGGATCGCGCAGATAGCCCTGGCGCAGTTTGTCGGCGATCGCGCCTTCGAGCTGCTGGGCTGTGTGGCCGCGGGCCGGCACGGCGCCGACGAGCGGCAAGGATACGTAGCCGGACTGGTCGACATTGTAGGTGTTGGTCAGCCCATCCTGCTCGAACACAGTGACGCGGACGCGGTCGCCGGCGCCAAGGCGATAGGGCTGGTCGAGCATCTTGTGGAAAGCCGCTGGCGCCGGCCGGTAGCTGGAGCAACCGGCCAGCATCGACACGGCAAGCAGCGCACGGAAGAGGGAAGCAGTGCTTTTCATGACCGGACACGTACCTTCAATGGCCCGCGACTGTGGGGCAAACCTTAACGATCGAAGTCCGTTATCATCCTGTTAGGGTTAATGGGCGGTAAAGGCGTGCGGCCGACGGGGCGGCAAATCGACAAAGCGCTATCGGGTTCACGGCTTTGTTTGCCGCCCGCCGGCAAACCCTAACAGGTGCTTACCCCGATCTTAACGGCTGAGTTACCATAGTTGTTTACGGTGCGTGCTGACCAATGCTGTCGCGCAAAAGTGAATCGGCTCAAACGCGGCGCGCTCTAAGTATCGGAGTAGGGATGCATGTCCGTTCAGTCCGCGGCCGCAGATGTCGACGTCGATCTCAGGCAGCTCTTCGCAAGCCTTGCGAGGAACTGGCTGCGTATTCTTGTCGTTGCGCTTCTGGTAACCGGCCTGGCTTACGCGCTCGCCTGGCTTGCCACGCCGCACTATAAGGCCGAGACGCAGATCAAGATCGAGACAGGCGAATCCGTTTACACTCGGCCAAATAATACCAACGACAACGACAAGCCGATTCTCGATGAGGAAGGGATCGCCACGGAGGTCCAGGTCGTTTCCTCAAGCGACATCCTCAACCAGGTGGCCTTGAAGCTCAACCTGGCGCGGCTGCCTGAATTCGACGACGCGGCCAACATGTCGACGCTGAGCAAATTTCTCGTCATTGCCGGTCTAAAGAGCG
>NZ_NWQG01000126.1:0-34753 GCF_002529485.1 Mesorhizobium sanjuanii | reverse complement strand
GTGGAAGAACGCGTGCTGAAAAAGATGCGCGAGAAGCTCAATGTCTACAGCGTTGAAAAAACGCGCATAATCGCCATCGAGTTTTCCTCGGAAGATGCCAAGCTTGCCGCAGCCATCCCGAATGCGATCGCCGAAGCCTACATCGCCAGCCAGGGCAATGCGAAAATCAAATCGAACTCTGCCGCCACCGCCTTTCTTGGGCCGGAAATCGCCGATCTTCAGCAGAAGGTGAAGGATGCCGAGGCCAAGGTTGCCGCCTACCGGGCGCAATCCGATCTTCTGATGGGCGGCAACAATTCGGTTCTGGCCACGCAGCAGCTTTCCGAACTGTCGAGCGAACTGTCGCGGGTACGCGCCAACCGCGCCTCGGCGGAGGCGACGGCTGAAAGCGTGCGCAACGCTTTGCGGGGCGGCGGTTCGCTGGATGCGGTGCCCGAGGTCTTGTCCTCGGAATTGATACAGCGCCTGCGCGAACGGCAGGTCGAGCTCAAGACCAATATCGCCGATCTCTCCACCACCTTGCTTGACAATCATCCGCGCATCCGGGCGCTGAAGTCGCAGCTTGCCGATCTCGATCGCCAGATCCGCAACGAGGCGGAAAAGGTCATGAAGGGGCTGATGACGCAGGCGCAGACCGCGCAGGCCCGCGAAAACCAGCTCGTCGCTGACGTCAACACGCTGAAGGCCGCATCGGCACGCGCCGGCGAAGAGCAGGTCGAACTTGATGCCTTGCAGCGTGACGCGGCCGCTCGACGCCAGCAGCTCGAATCGTACCAGGCCAACTACCTGGCGGCGGCGTCGCGCAAGGACCGCAACTACCAGCCTGTCGATGCGCGCGTGGTTTCCCTTGCCCAGGTGCCGTCGGAGCCTTATTTCCCGAAGATACTGCCGATCGTCGGCGCGGCCTTCGTCGGCTCGTTGTTGCTCATGGCGATCTTGACGCTTCTCAAGGAGTTGTTTTCGGGCCGCGCCATGCGGCCGGCCGCCGGTGCCCGTTTCGAACGGATCGAGCAGGTCGCCATGCCGGTTGTCCAGCAGGAGCCAACGGCTGTCCGCCAGGAGCCCCTGCGAGAGGAGCCCAAGGCTGCCGAAATCCCCATGGCTGGCGAAATAGAGGAGGCGTGGGATTATGGCGCTGAGGCCGAAGCCGAGCCGGATACGGTTTCGGCGGCGGAAGCGGCTGCTGAATACGAGGCTGCTGCCGAACCGCCGCGCGCCACGCTCGGCGAGGTCGACATCGACAAGGCTGCGGAAAAACTGATCTCAACCGGTGCCGCGCGCGCCATATTCGTCTCGCCGGAAGGCGACGAAGCCGCCGCCTCGGCTGTGCTGGTGGCCCGCGAAGTCTCCGACGCCGGCCTGCGTGTGCTCCTGCTCGATCTCACCGCTTCGGGCGCCGCCTCACGGCCGATGCTGGAGAGCGGGCTGTTCCCGGGCATCACCAATCTGCTCGCTTCCGAAGCCCAATTCAGTGACGTGATCCATCCCGATCTTTATTCCGACTGCCACGTCATTCCCGTCGGCACCGCCGATCCGATCCGCGCCATGCGCGCCGCCGACCGTCTGCCTATCATCATGCAGTCGCTGACCACCGCCTACGATCTCGTCGTGGTCGAATGCGGCCCTGCCGACGCGCAAGGCATCAGCCGGCTGGTGGGCGAGGGCACCGAAGTCTTCCTCTCCATGCTGGAGCCGGACGACGAGGTGACGCAGGCCGCGGTCAGCCTGATCGAGAGCGGCTATCCCGACCTGACCCTGGTGACGCCAGTCGGTCACGTGACGCCGGGCACGCCAGTGCCGGGCCGGCGCTCGGCCGCCTGAAAGGGCCCGGGGTTCCTTACGGGATCGTCTCACCGAAGCCGAGGCGGCTGCGGCGAAGGCGTTCGCATGGTCGGCAACACGGCGGCTACTCCGCGGCAACGACGCCCGGCGAGAAGGATTTCAGCACACCGCGATAGTCCTTTGCCAGCGGGGCTGCATAGGCGCCGCGCTTGGATGTCGACAGACCGAGCGTGATCAAGGCCTCGGCCTGCTTCAGTGCGGCGCCGACGCCGTCGATGACCGGCAGTTCGAATTCCGCCTGCAACTGGTGGGCAAGGTCGGCCATTCCGGCGCAGCCGAGCACAATGGCTTCGGCGCGATCCTCCTCGATGGCGCGTGCGATCTCCCCGCGCAGTTTCCTGGCCGCGCCGGATGCCGGATTCTCAAGCGCAAGCACGGGAATGTCGGCGGCCCGCACGCGGGTGCGCCCTGCCATACCGTAACGCTGCACCAGCGCTTCCAGGGGTACGCGCGAGCGTTCGGTCGTGGTCACTATGGTGAAGCGCTGGGCGATGAATGACGCCAGGCTGAGCGCAGCCTCGCAAATGCCGATGACCGGAATGGCGGCCATGGCGCGCGCCGCGTCAAGGCCGGTGTCGTCGAAGCACGCGATAATCGCCGCCTGCGCCCCCCGGCGTTCGCCGGCGGCAATCTCCATCAGCAGGCCCGGCACGGCCAGCGCCTCGTCATAGTACCCTTCGATCGATGCCGGCCCCATTGAGGAAGTGACGGCGATGACCTCCGTCCAGGCGCCGGCGACCGCGCGTGCCGCCGCCGCTATGGTCTCGGTCATGCTGGCCGTCGTATTTGGGTTCACCACCAGTATCTGCACGGTCAAGCCCTGGCTCTTCGGCGGCCGACATAGAGGATGGCGCCCAGTGTCGCCAGGATCACCAGGAAGGAAAACACGGTCGTTACCGTGCCCAGCGCATAGAGGACGGGCGTCGTCACATTGGTGGTCATGCCGTATATTTCGAGCGGCAGTGTGTTGAAGGTGCCGGAGGTCATCAAGGTGCGGGCGAATTCGTCATAGGAGAGAGTGAAGCCGAACAGGCCCACGCCGATAAGGCTCGGCGCGATCATCGGCAGCACGACATGGGCGAAGGTCTGCCAGGAGGTGGCGCCGAGGTCGCGCGCTGCCTCCTCATAGGCGGGCGAGAAACGGTTGAAGACGGCGAACATGATGAGCACGCCGAAGGGCAGCGTCCAGGTCAGATGCGCGCCAAAGGCCGATGTATACCAGGCCGGGCGAAAGCCGATCTGCTGGAAGACAACGCCGATGCCCAGCGAGATGATGATCGAGGGCACGACCAGGCTGGCCACCGCCAGGTAAAATAGCGCCGTGGCGCCGCGAAACTTCTGTCGGAAGGCAAGGCCGGCGAGCAGCGACACCACGACAGTGACGACCATCACCATCACGCCGAGCACCAGCGAGCGCCTGAAGCTGCCGCCGAAATCACCGACCGCCTGGCGTTCGAACAGATTGGCAAACCAGTGGAGCGACACGCCGTTGAGCGGGAAGGTGAGGCCGCCGGTTTCGCCCTGGAAGGACAGGATCAGGATCGCTGACAGCGGGCCGTAGAGAAACAGCACGAACAGCGTGAAGAAGACCGCGAGAATGTAGAAACCGATGGTGCGTTTTTCGTGCGCCACGTCACAGCTCCTTGCGGATGTCGACAATGCGAAGGATGCCGGCAACCATCAAGAGCACCAGCACCAGCAGCACGACCGCATTGGCGGCGGCGGCCGGATATTGGAGCAGCGACATCTGGTTCTTCATCATCAGCGCCACCGACGCGCTCTGGCCGCCGGACATGACCTGCACGGTCGAGAAATCAGCCATCACCAGGGTGACGACGAAAATGGTGCCAATCGCCATGCCGGGCTTGGCCAGCGGGATGATGACATTCCACAGTACCTGCCAGCCGGACGCGCCGGCGTCGCGCGCGGCCTCGACCAGCGAGCGGTCGATGCGCATCAGAGTGTTGAAGATCGGCGTCACCATGAACAGCGTGTAGAGATGCACCATGGCCAGCACCACGGCGAATTCGGAATAGAGCAGCCATTCGACAGGCTCGGGCACCAAGCCCAACTGCACCAGCGTTGAATTGATCAGGCCGTTGCGGCCGAGCACCGGGATCCACGAGATCATGCGGATGATGTTGGAGGTCAGAAACGGCACCGTGCAGACCAGGAACAGCACCATCTGCATGGCGGTGGTGCGGATATGGAAGGCGAGGAAATAGGCGACCCAGAAGCCGATGAACAAGGTCAACGCCCAGACGATGAGGGCGAATTTGATGGTGTTCAGATAGGTCTTCCAGGTGACCCAGGAGCCCAGCACGTCGGAATAGTTGGTGGTCAGGAAATCTGGATACATGGCCGCGAAGTCGTAATCCCAGAAGGAGACGACGACGATCATGATGATCGGCAACAGCAGGAACGCACCCAGGATAAGAGCCAGCGGTGCGGACTGCAGATAGGGCGTGACGGCGCCGATGGAGGACCGACGGCGTCTGGCTGGCTTGGCGGCCGCGACGGTGGCAGGCTGGTCGAGCACAACGGTCATCCGGAGCACCCTTGTGATGTGGCAAGAGAGCGATTTTCAAGGTTGAGATCCTTCCCGCCCCGCTCTGTCCTGCCCGGTCCACCCTCCGCAGCTGCAGCGCGGCTGCTGCGCAGAATGGGCAGGACGGAGAGGGGTGGGAAGGAATGAGACATCTCAGTTGGCCCGATGGCTACGCCGCGATGAATTCGTTCCAACGCTTGACCATGTAGCGGTCTTCGTCCATCACCGAGTTCCAGCAGGCGACGTGACCCATGCGCTCCTCGAAGGAACCGCCGTCGCGCAACGCGCCGGCCTTTTCCATGACCGTGCCGTCCGGCGCCTTGATGTCGCCCTTGGCTGGCTTGCCCTCGATCCAGTAGCCCCACTCGTCCTCGGTCATGAATTTCTTGGCTGACACCATGTTGGCCGAGTAGTAGCCTTGGCGGTTGAGATAGCCGCCGACCCAGCCTGACGTATACCAGTTGATGTATTCATAGGCGGCGTCGAGTTCGGCGCCCTTGAGGTGGGCGGCCAGGCCCAGGCCACCGCCCCATGAGCGGTAGCCTTCCTTGAGCGGCTGGAAGCGGCAGGCGATGCCCTTGGAGCGGACCGCGGCGACAGCCGGCGACCACATCGACTGGATGACGACCTCGCCCGAGGCCATCAGGTTGACGCTCTCGTCAAACGATTTCCAGAAGGCGCGGAACTGGCCGCCTTGCTTGGCCTTGATCAGGAAGTCGATCGTCTTGTCGATCTCTTCCTTGGTCATGTTACCCTTGTCGGCATATTTGACGTTGCCCATGGCTTCCATGATCATGGCCGCGTCCATGATGCCGATCGAAGGAATATTGAGGATGGCGGTCTTGCCCTTGAAGGCCGGGTCCATGATATCGGCCCAGGTCGTGATGTCGCGGCCGACGAGGTCGGGGCGGATACCCAGCGTGTCGGCGTTGTAGATGGTCGGCACCATGGTGAACCAGTTTGTCGGCGCCTTGGCGAAGACCTTGCTGTCCTGTGCTTCGACGTAGCCGACAGTATGCGGCGCGGTGCCCTGCGCGATGACGCTCTCCGGCGTCAGCTTGCCGGTTTTGAACAGCGGCACCAGCTCGTCGTAATATTTCAGCTTGCTGACGTCCATCGGCTGCAGCACGCCACTGGGGAACACCTTCTTGCAGATCCAGTACTCGATGTCGGCGATGTCATAGCTGTCGGGCTGCGTCACCGCGCGCTGGGCGGCGGCATCGGAATCGGTGGCGGTCATTTCCAGCGTGATCCCGAGATCGGCTTTGCACTTGTCGGCGATGGCGTTGAGGTTTGACACGCCGGTGCCGAACTGACGCAGCGTGATGTTGGACTGCGCCCAGATCGTTGGGAAACCGGATATGGCACCCGAACCGGCGGCGAGGCCGACGGCGGCCGCACCCGTCTTGAGCAGCGATCGGCGGGAAATGCCTGTCTTGGGTTGTCTGGTGCTTGTCATGCCTATTCCCCTGTCTTGTTTTGGTTGTTGCGTGGTTCAGTCATCGATGAAGGCTGGTGGCATTGAGCTGATCAGGAATGAAGACGGCCAAGCACGATGGCGTCTTGCGGATCCCAGGCGAGCGGTACAGCGTCGCCGACCGTGACGGGTCTGGCGAAAAAATCGGAGTCGTCGACGATGACCGTGAAGTCTTCGATGCCGGCGCCTGCCACCGACATCTTCACCGTGGCGCCGCGATATTCGATGTTGGAGACGATGCCGTTGAAACCGAGGCCGTGCGCGGGCGCGTCACCGATGCGGACATGGTCGGTACGGATGGCGATGTCGATCGGTGCTCCCACCTCCTGCGGCTGGCCGCTGGCGGCGAGCGAGGCACCGCCATTGACATCAAACACGACCATGCCGCCGCGCAAGCCGGTGACCCGGCCGCCGACGACATTATGGTCGCCCATGAAGCGGGCGACGAAGGAGGTGGCCGGCCGTTCGAACACGTCGCGCGGCGGCGCTGCCTGTTCGATGCGGCCGTCATTCATCACCACGATCAGGTCCGCCAGGGCCATGGCCTCCTCCTGACTATGGGTGACGTGGACGAAGGTGATGCCGAGCGAGGTCTGCAGCTTCTTAAGCTCGGCACGCATGCGAATTTTCAAAAACGGATCGAGCGCCGACAAGGGTTCGTCGAGAAGCAGTGCCTCAGGATCGGTGATCAGCGCCCGCGCCAGTGCCACGCGCTGCTGCTGGCCGCCGGAGAGCTGCGCGGGCCTTCGCGTGGCATAGGCTTCCATCTGCATGAGCTTGAGCATGTCGAGCGCCTTGGCGCGGCGCTTTTCCTTGTCGACACCCTTCATCTTCAGGCTGAAGGCGACATTATCGACGAGGTCGAGATGCGGGAACAACGCGTAGGACTGGAACATCATCGCCGTGCCGCGCTTTGCCGGCGGCAGGTCGGTGACGACGGTGTTGCCGAGGCGGACATCGCCGGATGAAATACTCTCATGTCCGGCAATCATGCGCAGCGTCGAGGTCTTGCCGCAGCCTGAAGGGCCAAGCAGGCAGCAGTAGGTGCCGGCCGGAATCTTCAAGCTGATGTCCTCGACGGCGGTCGTCGTTCCATAGACTTTCGAAACGGACACGATGTCGATTTCGGCGGCTTTGGACATCCGGAATTTCCCATTTGGTTGCGTTAACCGATGCATCATGCGTGCCAATCGAGACGCGCTGGCCCAACCGATTGAATTTTCGGCAAAAACATCATTCTTGCGAACTGCCCGCTCAGTGGGCTTCTTTGTGCGTTGCACAAATTATGAGCGATTGTGGGCGATCTGCACAAAAATCGTATGCAATTTATTTTGCCTTCGTATCCACTTTGCCTCTCGTGCGGACAGAGGGAGTCGCGCTAGAAGGAAGCAGGAACCATCATCGCCATGAACATTGCCGATCAGATTTATTCCGCCGACAGCGCCAACCAGGATCGCGCCCAGGCCATCCGCGATAATCTGCGCGACGCCATCGTCGACCGCCGGTTGGCGCCGGGCACCAAACTGTCGGAAGGCGAAGTCGGCATGCTGTTCGACGTGTCGCGCACCGTGGCGCGGGCGGCCCTGCAGATGCTGTCCTTCGAGGGGCTGGTGCGCACGGAGCGCAATCGCGGCGCCTTCGTTGCCAACCCTTCGCCCGAGGAAGCCCGCCAAGTGTTCGCCTCGCGCCGGCTGATCGAGCCGGGTATCGCCATTGCCGCTTGCGAGCGCATCACCACCACCGACATTGCCATCTTCAGCGCGCAACTCGACGACGAGGGCCGCTTCATGGCCGAGCGCGGCCCGAACGCGCGGCGCTCCGAAATCAAGGCATCGGGTGATTTCCACCTGCTTCTCGCCTCGGTCGCCGGCAACGCCATCCTGCAGCGTTTCATGGAGGAACTGGTGGCGCGTTCGTCGCTGGTCATCGCGCTCTATGGCCGTTCCGGCGTTTCAAGTTGCGGGCACAACGAGCATCTGCGCATTCTGGACGCCCTTGAACACAAGAATCCGGGGCTGGCCAGCGAATTGATGCTTCACCACATCGATCACATCGAGGCCGATCTCGATTTGCGCGTCAGGGCGGGTCCGGCGCTCAAGGAAGCTCTCAACTTTTGAAACAACGCTCATTGTCTGAGACGCCGAGGACAATCGGCGGTTAATTGTCGTCCTCGACAGGCGCTGCTTGGCCGGCCGCCTTTCGACGCAACCTCTTGGTCAGCTTCCACACCGTCGGGCTGTTCTTGATGAAGCTCTTCAGCCGCGCACCTTGCCGCAGCTCGAGCGCCAGCGCGCGGCCCTTCAGCGTCAAGGGAAACAGCACCTCGAAATGCTGCGTCTCGATATCGCACCACAGCCGCTTGTAAGGTTCGTCGCCGACCGAAAAATCATAGATTTCGAAGCCTGTTTCACAGGCCTCCTCGATATTGTCGAAGAACAGGAAGTCGCCGGGGCTGGTATGGGCAAGGTCGTCCTCGGCGATCGCCCCGAACTCGCAGATCAGGCGCTTGCCCGTGCGGCTCGACCCGGTGACGGCACGAAGCTTGCCGGCGACTTCGAGCCCATGCAGAACGAAAGACGGTTTCTCCTCGGCAAGCGCTCCGATGAACAGCGCGCGGAAGAAAGCGCGGACCTCAGGCTCGCCGAAGACATTGGCGACACCGATCTTGCGGAAGCGGAATTCCTTCATCTCGAAGAAGGCGTCGAGCAGCCTGTTCACCTCCTCCGGTGTTCTGGCCTCGATACGGCGGTGGCTGCCGACGGCTTCGAATTTGCGCATCTGCGAGCGGTGCTTCTTGCGCCTGCGCTTGCCGCTCGCGCGCGACAGCAGTGCATCGAAACCTCCCGCCAGATCGGCGGCGAGTGACAGATTGGGGCTCGGAAAATGCGGGAAGGATGCAAGCGGATTGGCAATGCCGTCCAGGTCCGGCAGCAGGCGTTCCAACGCGACGAGGTCAATGTCCGGCCGCGCCTTGGCAATCGCCGTCAGCACCGATCGAATGGCCTCACCATCCGCATTGGCCAGCCAATGCGGATCGGCGGCGGCAAAATTGCCGTTGGCATGGCGTCCGCCCACGAAACGGGCGACGCGGAACGGTCCGCGGCGGGTGACTTCCAGCGCCAGCGCAAAAACCGGCCGGTCTCCAGTGCTCAGCGTCGCCACGAGAGCGTCCGCCCCGGTCTCGGCAGCCCAGTTCAGGATCCAGGTTGCGCTCTGCGCAGGCGCAAACACGGCCGATCGGCAGAATTCGGCATAGGCGGCAAGTGCCGCGCCATCGGCAGCCGAAACGGACAGGTTGATTGCGCCGATTGGCAGCGCACGCAGCGACGCCTCGCTGGCCGCAAGCCGATTGCCGTCAAATGACGCGGTGGCGTCAACCATACCTCAATCCTTGGGGCGTATTCATCGCGTTTTGGGGTACGCGCAGGCGCATTCCGTGCTTGGATGAGCCTAGACGCAAAAGGTGAATGAATGATCGACGGGGGCGAGGCAATTCGGAAACTGGCGCTCAACGTCGCGCGCTACAGTGGCCTTGCCCCGCTGGCGAAGCCGTTCGTCGGCGGCATCGGCGCCATTTTGATGCTGCACCGGGTTACCGCCACGCCGGAAAAGCCGCATGGCGTCAACCGGCATCTCAACATAGCGCCCGAGTTTCTGGACGCCGTCGTTGCCGATATGAAGGCGAATGGCTACACCTTCGTCGCCATGGACGAGGCGATCGAGCGCATCAAGTCTGGCGGCAAGGGCGGCCAGTTCGCGGCGATCACCGCCGACGACGCCTATCGCGACAACATGACCGAGGCGCTCCCGGTCCTGGAAAAGCACGGCGCGCCGATCGCCATCTATGTCGCGCCGGGTTTGATCGACGGTGCCGCCGACCTGTGGTGGGAAGTGATCGAGGACATCATCAACGCGCGCGATCGCTTGACCCTGGCGACGCCGGAGGGGCCGCTGACGATCGACTGCTCGACGCCGGACAAGAAACTGCAGGCCAATGTGCGTCTGCACGCCCATCTGACGCTGGAAGTTCGCGAGGAGGACCAGCGCACGGTGCTGCGCGAACTGGCCCGGTCGAACGGCATCGCGTTGGAAGGATTGCGCTCAAGCACGCTGATGAACTGGGACGAGATCCGCGCTATCGCCGCGCATCCGCTGGTGACGATCGGCGCGCACACCATCCACCATCGCAATCTCAAGCGGCTTTCCGAAGCGGATGCACGCCACGAGGTCGACGACGTCAGGCGCATATTGCAGGCCGAACTCGGCGAGGAGCCACGCCATCTCGCCTATCCCTATGGCTACGCCGCCGCCGTCGGCGGCCGTGAAGTCGGCTTTGCCCGCGACGCCGGCTATGCCTCGGCGGTGACGACGCGCCACGGCGTGCTGCGCCCCGAACATTCGGGCTTCCTGCACGCCTTGCCGCGCATTTCGGTCAACGGCCGCTACCAGAGCGTCGCGCATATTCGCACCATGCTGTCGGGCGTGACGACGCCGCTCGCCAATGCCGGCAAGATGGTTGTCACCATCTAGCGCCTCAGCCTTTCGGCCGTGGCTCCAGGATCAGCCATTTGATGATGCCCATTGCCGGCAGCACCCAGAGCAGTCCGCTGAACAGGAAGAACAGGAAATGCGCCCACGGGCCTGATTGCGACAGTTGCGCAACCGCCACAATCGATGCAACCAGCGCATAGACGATGACCAGCGCCACCAGCAGGAAGGTTCCAATCAGCTTTTTCAGGCGAATGGGCATGGCTCAGCCTCTTTTCAAGCGCCTCGAATAAGGCTTGAGACAGGGACGCGCAACCAGAGACAGGCAGCGCGACGGCGTGCCGCGCTGTCCGGTCTTGCCAGCCGGGTTGCGATGGTTCACCAATCCGCCACTTCAACCTGCCTGGACGAGCCCCATGGCTGCCATATCAACTGATGCGCCTTACATGGCCCGCGACCGCGACCTGCACAACCGAGCGCTGCTGCGCGGCTGGCTCTATGTCGTGCTTCTGGTGCTGTTTGCGCTGGTGCTGGTCGGCGGCGCCACCCGGCTCACCGAGTCCGGCCTGTCGATCACCGAATGGCAGCCGATCCATGGCGTCATCCCGCCGCTCAACGACGCCGAATGGCAAGACGAGTTCCAGCGCTACCAGCAGATCCCGCAATATGCCGAGCTCAACAAGGGCATGAGCCTTGAAGCGTTCAAATCGATCTTCTGGTGGGAATGGGTGCACCGCATTCTCGCGCGCAGCGTCGGCGTGGTCTTTGCCTTGCCGCTTCTGTTCTTCTGGGCGACGCGTCGCATCGAGCGCGGCCTTGGCCCGAAGCTTGTCGGCATCTTGCTTCTCGGCGGCCTGCAGGGTGCGATCGGCTGGTGGATGGTGGCGTCCGGGCTGGTCGACCGGGTCTCCGTCAGCCAGTACCGGCTGGCGACCCACTTGACGCTTGCGGCGCTGATCTTCACCGCGACCATGGTCGTCGCGCGTGGATTGGCTCCGCACTCCGAACCCGCGGCCGACCGCTCGACACAGCGAGTGGCCGGTTTCCTGGTGCTTCTGGCGTTGGTGCAGATCTATCTCGGCGGGCTCGTCGCCGGGCTCGATGCCGGCCTCTCCTACAACACCTGGCCCCTGATGGACGGGAAAATAATCCCTGGCGATCTGCTGCTCCTCGAGCCAGCATGGCGCAATTTCTTCGAGAACCCCAAGACGGTGCAGTTCGTTCACCGTCTCGGCGCCTATACGGTTTTCGTCGTGGCGTTGTGGCACATGATCGCGACGCATCGCCGCCAACCCAAGACAACGCATGCCCGCCGTGCCACGCTTCTCTTCGTGCTGGTGCTTGTGCAGGCTTCGATTGGCATCGGCACGCTGGTGATGCATGTGCCGCTGCACATGGCGCTGACGCATCAGGGTTTCGCGCTTGTCCTGCTCGGCTTTGCCGCCGCGCACTGGCGAGGCACCAAAGGCGCTTATCCACTGCCCAACGAGATCGCGGTCAGAGGCTGATCCGAACGCTTCGGATTGCCGTGGCAATGGCCAATTCACGGTTCTCCTCGGTGTCGTTGCCATCTTCATGATGCCATGAGGCCGACAGGCAGCCATAGGCAATGGCGTGGTCGAGAATGGCGCGGGGCGTCTGGCCGAGCGTGGTGGCGAAGATCTCGGCCATGTGCGAAATCCGCTGCGGGTCAAGACAGAGATCGTCGCGGCCGAGCGGATTGTAGAACATGTTCGCCGCATCGAAGCCTGGATCGCCGAGCACGCCCTTCGGATCGATCGCCAGCCAGCCGCGTGGTCCGTGCATGATGTTGTCGTGGTGCAGGTCGCCATGCAGCGGCCTGACCTCATGCGGATTGGCCAGCAGCCGCTGGGCGAGCGCCGCGGCTTCGACATAGAGGCTGTTCCGGCCGTCGTCGCGATCGATCCTGGCCTTCTTGAACAGGCTGGCGAAGCGTTCCCCAAGTGGCTGAAGGTCTGGCGGGGCAGGGTGCCTTGACGGCGTGAACAGCCTTGCCATCACCTCGGCGGCGATCACTGTGGCGGCGTTGTCGCCCTGCTCATCCAGTACCCGCGACAAAAGGGTTTCGCCGCCATATTCGAGCAGCATGCTGTGGCCATCGCGGCCGAGCAGCCGCACCGCGCCTTGGCCGCGCCGCCAGGCGAGAAAATGCTCGCCGCGCAATTCGTCGGCGACGTCGTCGAAAGGTTTCAGTGCCTTGACGATCGCCGGCGAGCCGTCGGGGCGAACAACCTTCCAGATGCGGCTCGAAAAGGTCTCGGCGATCAGCTCCGCGCCGCCGGCGAGCTTCCAGCGGCGCGGGAAGTTCGGCGTCGGACTCAATGCCCGAACTCAATGCCCGAGCTCAATGCTTGAGGCCGAGCATCAAATCCATGTTCTGCACCGCGGCGCCCGAAGCGCCCTTGCCGAGATTGTCATAGACGGCCAGAAGCAGCGCCTGCGCGCGCTTGTCGTTGGCGAAGACATAGACCTTCATCCGGTTGGTGCCGTTATAGGCTTCCGGGTCGATCTCCGGCATACGCTCCAGATGCGCATAGGGCGCCACTTCGACCACGCCGCCTTCGATGCCGGAGAAATGATCGGCGATTGCCGTATGCAACTCGGCGCCGGTCGGCACACGGTCGAGGCCGCCAAGCTGCAATGGCACCACCGTGATCATGCCTTGCGCGAAATTGCCGACCGCCGGCTGCATGATCGGATCGTGCGAGAGCTTCGCGTAGGTCCGGAGCTCCGGCACGTGCTTGTGCTGCAAGGTCAGGCCATAGGGCAGGAATTCGGACGCGTCCTCGCCCTTGGCGACATAATCCTCGATCATCGGGCGGCCACCGCCTGAATAGCCCGAAATGCCGTTGACGGTGACCGGAAAATCCGGCGGCAACAGCCCGGCCGTCACCAGCGGACGCAGCGTCGCGATCGGTCCTTGTGGCCAGCAGCCCGGATTGGCGACGCGCTTCGCTCTGCCGATCTTTTTCGCCTGGTCCCTGTCCATTTCGGCGAAGCCATACTCCCACCCCTCCGCGACGCGATGCGCTGTCGAGGCGTCGATCACCTTGGTGGTGTCGTTGGCGATCAGCGAAACGCTCTCTTTGGCCGCGTCGTCCGGCAGGCACAGGATCGCGACATCGGCGGCGTTGAGGAATTCGGCCCGGGCTGCCGTTTCCTTGCGGCGCTCGGTCGGGATCGAGATGATCTCCAGGTCGCCACGCTCGGCAAGCAGCGCCCGGATCTGAAGACCGGTTGTGCCATGCTCGCCGTCGATGAAGATTTTCGGTTTCATTGCCTGATCAAAATCCCTGATATTTCAAAGCTATATGCCTTGTCCGTGATTCACTGCAACAGGATTGCCATTGTTCATCTCTTCAAGCCGGGCCTTTCGTTCCGCCAGCAGCCCGAGATACTGCATGGCCACCGTCGAGCCGGCGATTGCCGTTATATCGGCGTGATCATAGGCCGGCGCAACCTCCACGACATCGGCGCCGACGATGTCGATCTGGGTGAGCTGGCGCAGCACCGACAGGATCTTGGCCGAGGACGGACCGCCGGCGACCGGCGTGCCGGTGCCCGGCGCGAAGGCCGGATCGAGGCAATCGATGTCGAAGGTGAGGTAGGTCTTCTTGCCGCCGGTGCGGTCGACTATGGCGTAGGCGATGTCGGATGCGCGCATCTCCTCCACTTCATGACCGTAGAGGATCTTGATGCCGAACGTTTCGGGCGCGTGGGTGCGGATGCCGATCTGGATCGAGCGGTCGGGGTCGATGATGCCTTCCTTCACCGCGCGGCCGACGAAGGAGCCGTGATCGATACGCTTGCCGTCGTCCGGCCAGGTGTCCTGATGGGCGTCGAACTGCACCAGCGCCAGCGGCCCATGGATGGCGGCATGTGCCTTGAGCAGCGGCCAGGTGACGAAATGATCGCCGCCCAGCGATAGCAGGAAGGCGCCGGATTTCAGGATCTTTGCCGCCTCGCGCTCGATCGTGCCGGGCGTCTTCTGATGATTGCCGCTGTCGAGCAGGCAATCACCATAGTCGACCACGGCCAGATGTTCGAACAGGTCGCGCGAAAACGGATATTGCGGATCATTGTCGAGGATGGTCGAGGCGCGGCGGATCGCCTGCGGCCCGAAACGCGCGCCAGGCCGGTTGGTGACGGCGGCGTCGAAGGGGATGCCCCACACCACCGCGTCCGCGCCCTTCACGTCCTTCGTGTATTTGCGTCGCATGAACGACAGCGCGCCGGCATAGGTCGGCTCGAAGGATGCACCCGTCTTGGAACGAGCGGTGAAGGCGTGGTCGATGTTCTGGTTCGCCATTACGGATCCTCGGTTTGTCGGGCTGCCACAACTACAGAACCGGCACGCAACACGCTAGTCACAGCTTGGCGAGACGGAAACGGCGCTTCACGTGCCCTCGCCAAACGGGATTGTGTCGTCATGACACAGACCACTTTTCTCCCCTCGGCATGTCGCCCAGTGAACTGCTGACGTGGTTTCAGCATGATTCGATTGCAGTGGCGCGACAGGCCCCATGCAGCGCGGCCGTGCCATGCCGGCACGGGATGCACCCGCTATTTCGTGCAGCCGCCCAAAAGCCCATAGCCGGCTTCGTTCACCGGCCTGTCACGCGGATCGCCTAACCGGGTTGCGATCCGGAACGGAGCGATTCTCGATGCGGGCTATTTGGCAAGGCCTCCTGTTTTCCGCCGCGCTGGCCGCGTCCCTTGGCCATGCCTCGGCCGGCGAAACCCACGCCAGGCAGATACTCGATCGGTTCGAGCACGCCAACCAGTGGCGCGACCATGTGATGGTGGCCGCGCATCGCGCCGGCAGCATGCAGGCCGGCAAGACGCTTTACCCGGAAAACTCGCTGGCAGCCGTCGAGGGCTCGGTCGCCATGGGCGCTGAAATCGTCGAGGTCGACATCAGGCGCTCGAAGGACGGCGAATTCGTCGTCATGCATGACAGCTGGCTCGATCGCACGACGACCTGCAGGGGCGAGGTGGTCCACTATACGCTGGCGGAACTCAGGAAATGCCGGCTGGTTGTCGAAGGCACCGGCGCCGTGTCCGGCGAAACGGTCTCGACGCTGCGCGAGATGCTGACGGCGACCAGGGATCGGATCCTCGTCAACCTCGACAACAAGCTCGATGTCCAGGCTCTGCCGGGCATGATCACGATCGCCCGCGGGCTCGGCATGGCCGAGCAGGTGATCGTCAAGGAGAACCTGTGGAATGCCGATCGGATTGCCACGGTCAAGGCCACCATGGGGGCCATCGGCGGCGGGTTCCAGTTCATGGCGATCATCGCCGACGATGCCGTGCATGACGCCCGCTTCGCCGAGACGGTCAATCGGGCCTTCTCAGTGCGCGCGATCGAGTTGATCAACTGGCGGGCGGGAGCCGAGACGCTGACCGAGACCGGCGGGCCGTTGTTCAGCACCCGCATGCGGGCCGTCTCGGTGCGAGGCGGCTGGCACATCTGGGCCGACACCTATGCCATCGTCAACAAACCGGGCGGTTTCCTCTCGGGTGGCCGCGGCGACGAGCTGGCGGTGCTGGCCAGCCTGCCTGCCGAGACCTGGGGTTTCTGGGCCGAGCGCGGCGCCACCATCATCCAGACCGACGAGCCGAAGGCGGCGATCGACTGGCTGGCCGCCAACGGCTACCGCATACCCTATACCGACGAGGCGCGGCCGGCCGAGCCGGCGAACACGGCAAGCATCAATTAGGGGCGGCGCGGCAAGCTGCCGATCTTCCCCGCGTGGGGGAGACCGGCCTTCGCCAATCTTCAGCACTCGCTGGCCGTCGCGTCCGCCCTCATGCCGCCTTCGCAACGCCATCCAGATCCCTGAGTGTGTCCTCCGACAGTTCGAACTCCGCCGCCGCCAGGTTCTCCCTGAGATGCGCGACAGACGAGGTGCCGGGGATCAAAAGTATGTTGGGCGCACGCTGCAGCAGCCAGGCCAGCGCGATCTGCAGTGGGGTGGCGCCGAGGCGCCGGGCGACACTGGACAAGGTCGACGACTGCAGCGGGCTGAAACCGCCGAGCGGAAAGAACGGCACATAGGCGATGCCGTCGCGGGCTAGCTCGTCGATCAGTCGGTCGTCATCCCTATGCGCCAGATTGTACTGGTTCTGCACGCAGACAATTTCGACCATTCGCCGTGCTTCTTTTATCTGCGCGGCGGTGGCATTGCTCAGCCCGATGTGACGCACCAGACCTTTTTGCTGCAGCCCAGCCAGCGCCGCGACCTGTTCTTCGATCGACCCTTCTGTGGGTTCATGCACATCGAATATGATCCTGAGGTTGACCACATCCAGCACATCGAGCCCGAGATTGCGCAGATTGTCGTGCACCGCCTGGGTCAGTTCTTCGGGAGAGAAGGCCGGGAGCCACGCCGCATCGGCACCGCGGCGGGCGCCGACCTTGGTGACGATGGTGAGGTCGTCGGAATAGGGCGCGAGCGCTTCGCGGATGATCTGGTTGGTGACGTGCGGGCCGTAGAAGTCGCTGGTGTCAATGTGGTTCACACCATGCGCGACAGCCTCGCGCAACACAGCCAAGGCTGAGTCATGATCCTTGGGCGGGCCGAAAACGCCCGGCCCCGCGAGTTGCATGGCGCCGTAGCCGAGCCGTTTTACGGAGCGGTCGCCGAGAGTGAATGTGCCTGACTTGTCGATGCTGGACATTGTCTATCTCCTTCGAATGATGAGGCAGAAATAGCCGCTGTGCGCTGTCCTGATAATCCGCTATTATCTGCACGGGTTGTGCGGAATTGCGAACAGTGAATGTCGAACTAGGTGATCTGAATGCCTTCCTGGCGGTGGCGCGCGCCGGCGGTTTTCGCGAAGGCGCGCGTGCAAGCGGCGGTAGCGCATCGGGTCTGAGCGAGGCGGTGCGCCGGCTGGAGACTCAGCTCGGTGTCAGGCTGCTCAATCGCACGACACGCAGCGTCGCCTTGACCGATGCGGGTGCCGGGTTGCTGGCGCGGCTCGGGCCCGCTTTGAATGAGGTCGAGGCGGCACTCGACGTGGTGAAGGGCTTTCGCGACCGGCCGGCAGGCACGCTGCGTCTCAATGTGCCGGTCAGCGCGGTGCGGCTGGTGCTGCCGGACATCGTTCCGCGGTTTCTCGCCACCTATCCCGGTATCCGGCTTGAGATCATCGCCGAGGAGAGTTTTGTCGACGTGCTGGCGGCCGGCTGCGACGCCGGCATCCGCTACGACGAGCGGTTGGAGCAGGATATGATCGCGGTGCCGATCGGACCGCGTGTGCAGCGCTTCGCCACCGCCGCCAGCCCTGCCTATCTCGATCGCCATGGCCGGCCGCAACACCCGAGCGATCTGCTTGGCCATGCCTGCCTGCGCGGCCGCTTCGCCAGCAGTGCGATGCCGCCATGGGAGTTCGAACGCGACGGCCAGGTAGTGCGCGTCGATCCGACGGGACCGCTTGTCGTGACCCTGGGCGGAGGGGCCGATCTTGCCGTCGATGCGGCCGTCGCCGGCACCGGCATCGTCAGTATTTTCGAGGACTGGCTTCGCCCTTACTTCGACAGCGGCGTACTCGAGCCCGTCCTCGAACCCTGGTGGCAGAGCTTCTCCGGGCCGTTCCTCTATTATCCCGGCCGGCGCCTCGTGCCGGCGCCGCTGCGCGCCTTCATCGACATCATCAAGACGCCCGCCAATCATGCGTGAAAATAGCGGCTGCCAAAGAAAAGGCCGCCCGGAGGCGGCCTTCGCATATTTGAAGCTGCGTAGCGCTTAGCGCTTCGAGAACTGGAAGCTGCGGCGGGCTTTCGCCTTGCCGTACTTCTTGCGCTCGACGACGCGGCTGTCGCGGGTCAGGAAGCCGCCCTTCTTGAGCACGGCGCGCAGCGCCGGCTCGTAATAGGTCAGCGCCTTGGAGATGCCGTGGCGCACGGCGCCGGCCTGGCCGGAGAGGCCGCCGCCGATGACGGTGGCGACGATGTCGTACTGGCCCGAGCGGTTGGCGGCGATGATCGGCTGGTTGAGGATCATCTGCAGGACCGGACGCGCGAAATAGGACGCGAATTCCTTGTCGTTGACGACGATCTTGCCGGAGCCGGGCTTCACCCAGACGCGCGCGATGGCGTTCTTGCGCTTGCCGGTGGCATAGGCGCGGCCCGACTTGTCGAGCTTTTGGACGTGGACGGGCGCGGCCGGCTGGTTGTTCGAGCCGCCGGTTGCGGATCCGAGTTCTGCGAGCGAGGAAAGCTCAGCCATCTTACGAAGCCTTCTTGTTCTTGGCGTTCAGCTTGGCCACGTCGAGGGTGACGGGCTGCTGGGCGACATGCGGATGTTCCGTGCCTGCATAGACGCGGAGGTTCTTCATCTGGCGACGGCCGAGCGGGCCGCGCGGGATCATACGTTCGACGGCCTTCTCGACGACACGCTCGGGGAAACGGCCCTCGAGCAGCTGGCGCGCAGTGCGCTCCTTGACGCCGCCGGGGTGGCCGGTGTGCCAGTAATAGACCTTGTCGGTGAACTTCTTGCCGGTGAACACCACCTTGTCGGCATTGATGACGATGACGTTGTCGCCGTCGTCGACATGCGGGGTGAAGGTGGGCTTGTGCTTGCCGCGAAGATGGTTGGCGATGACAGTGGCGAGGCGGCCGACGACGAGACCCTCGGCGTCGATCAGCACCCACTTCTTCACCACATCCGCAGGCTTCTGCGAAAAGGTTGTCATGGTTCCTGCTTTCGGTTCGGACCTTCCCCGTCCACGAAAGACAAGGCAAGGCGTTTCTTGTTGCTTGGATTGGCAACCAGCGCTAGCCCGCCGCCAATAACAAAACGGCGGCCTTTGCGGGCCGCTGCTTCGTGAGGGCTTATAGGGGAGGGTGGTGGTTGCGTCAAGGCGAATTAAAAGACGGGTATCGTATAAAGCAAAGCAAAAACAAAGGTTTGAGTTAAAGGTACTATTTTACCACATAGATTTAAGCGGTACCGGGATCAGATGGGCGCCTTCGGTGAGCGCGTTGCGTATGTCCGGAAGCGCGACAATCGCTTCGTGGCTGGATGGTTCGGAAATGGGCATATCTTCCGCCCACAACTCCAGTGCTTCAATGGCATTCGGTACAATGTCTTCGACCGCGGCCGCAGCCGAAAAGCAGCCGGGAATGTCTGGAAAGCGGATGCCGAACGCGCTGTCGGAATCTTTGTCGACCAATGCGAAATAGTTCTTCATTGCAGTCTCCAAGGTGCCTCAGGACGACGCTAGCTTCGGCGGGATCGAATATGTCCCCGTCGCGTGCGCCACCGTCTGTCCATCCGGTCCGGCTACGATATCGATATCGAACACCATCAGGCTCTTGCCCAGCTTCAGGATGCGGCAATGGCCGTCGATCGGCCCGGCTTCGGCCTTGCGGACGAAATTGATGTTGAGGTTGGTGGTCACCGAGAGCGCATCCGGCCCGGCATGCGAAAGCACGCAGACATAGCCGCCAATATCGGCCAGCGTGAACAGCGACGGACCCGACACGGTGCCGCCGGGGCGCAGATGCCGCTCGTCGGCATTGAGCCGAACGGTGCAGCCTCCGGGGAAAATTTCGAGCGCTTCGTAGAAAGTGAACTGGTCGTTGAGCTGGGGGTAGACGGTTTCCATCAAGGCGTTGACTTCAGCCGCAGTCAGCACCGGTTTGAGATTGTCTTGGGCGGGCATAAGCGGTTTCCTACATGGAACTGGTATGGGCTCGGAGTGGGGCGCCTGGGCCAATTGTCGGATTGGAGAAAACACGTCCCGTGGCTGTTCTTCAATCGGCAGCGTGCTAGTTCTGTTGTTCCATGGCCCGCGAATCCGATACCGCCGGCCGACAAAGAGGTTGGAGAACATGGCTGAAATCGTCGCCATCAAGCCGCCCGAAGGTCCGGTTGCCGCCAGGCTGGACAGGGGAGTGCTCCGCCTGACGCTCGCCAGTCCACCGGCCAATGCCTTGTCTTTGGCGATCATGGCGGCGCTGACGGCGGAACTCGACCGCGCAAAGGCCGACAAATCGGTTCGCGTCATCATCCTGTCGGCGGCCGGAAAGGTGTTCTGCGCCGGGCACGACCTCAAGGAAATGACCTTGCACCGCGCCGACGCCGACAAGGGCAAGGCATTCTTCGAACAGACATTTTCGGCTTGCGCGGCACTGATGCAGGCGATCGTGCGCCACCCCAGGCCTGTCATCGCCGAGGTCGATGGCCTGGCCACCGCGGCCGGGCTGCAACTGGTCGCGAGTTGCGACCTGGCGATCGCCTCGCACGAGGCGACCTTCTGCACGCCGGGCGTCAATATCGGCCTGTTCTGCTCGACGCCGATGGTGGCGCTCTCCCGCAACGTCTCGCGCAAGCACGCGATGGAGATGCTCTTGACCGGTGAGACGATCGACGCGGCGACAGCCAAGGAATTTGGCCTCGTCAACCGCATCGTGCCGCGCGAATACCTGAATCAGATCGTCACCAAATACGCGCAAACCATTGCTTCCAAATCATCTTTGGTGGTCAAGACCGGCAAGGAGGCCTTTTACGCGCAGGCCGAGATGGGACTCGCCGACGCGTACTCCTATACCGGCCGCGTCATGGTCGAGAACATGCTGGCGCGCGACGGCGAGGAAGGCATCGGCGCCTTCATCGGCAAGCGCCAGCCGCAGTGGACGGACGAGTAGGCTGGGTCGGACGAATAGTCATGGAACCGCGCATCTCCATCATCACCATCGCCACCGACGATCTCGACCGCGCCGTGCGCTTCTATGAGGGAATGGGGCTGAAGCGCCATGCCGGGATCACCGATGGCGTTGCCTTCTTCCAGATGGGTGGCGTCATTCTCGGCCTGTTTCCGCGTGCCAGCGCCGAGGAGGATTCCGGCGTCGCCTTCTCCGGGGCGCCCTCAGCGGTCTATCTCGCCTATAACACCCGCTCCGACGCCGAAGTCGATGCGGTGCTTGCGATGGCTGAGAAGGCCGGCGGCCGCATCGTCAAGCCGGCCGGCCGCGCCTTCTGGGGCGGCTGGTACGGTTATTTCGCCGATGCCGACGGGCATGTCTGGGAAGTCGCGCACAATCCGGCCTTTCCGATTGCGGAGGACGGAACGATCTCGCTGCCGGACTGATCGCCGCCGCATGGCCTCTCGCAAGCAACTGACGCGGCTGAAGGCGCCTTATCTCAAGCGCATCCTGCTTGAGCCGTCGCGGGTCGCCGACTGGGAAAAATATCCCTGGAGCCTGCCGATCTTCCGCGGCCGGGAATTCGAGCTCGAATTCACCACGCCGATCACCATCATCGTCGGCGAGAACGGCACCGGCAAATCGACGCTGCTAGAGGCGATCGGCGCGCTGGCCGGCTACGACGAGGCCGGCGGCGGCAAGGGCTACATGCCGGTCGACCATTCCACCGCCATCGACAAGAGCGGCGCGGCCCTTGCCGGAACGCTGCGCGGCCACTGGCTGCCGAAGGTCACCGCCGGCTGGTTCTTCCGCGCCGAATCCTTTTACTCGGTGGCCCGTTATCTCGACCAGGCGGCGCTCGACGCGGGTGAAGCGCCACCGGATTTCCTGTCCTGGTCGCACGGCGAGGGCTTCATCCGCTTCTTCGAGGAGCGCTGCCGCAGGCAAGGCATCTACATCCTCGACGAGCCCGAAAGCGCGCTGTCGCCGACGCGCCAGATCGAACTGCTCAAGATGTTGAGGCGCATGGACCAATCGGGCACCGCGCAGGTGATCATGGCGACGCATTCGCCGTTGCTGATGGCTTGTCCCGGCGCGCGGCTGTTCCGCATCAGCCGCTTCGGCCTCGATCCGACCGATTTCGGCGATACCGATCATTTTCGGATGCTGCGTGACTTCTGCATCGACCCCGAGGCGTTTATGGAGGAAGCGCTGAGGGACGATGACGAATGACGGCGCGCGACGACGATCTCAACTGGCGGACGGAAGAGGCTTGCCGGGAAGCTTGGCCGGCGGCTGGCGAGACGGTCGTCGACGGCTGGCTTCTCAGGCGTTCCGGCGGCAGGATCCGGCGCGCGAATTCCGCTAATCCCTTGCGTGGCAAGCGAGGCGCGCCTGACGCGGTGCTCGACGCTGCTGAAACCTTCTATATCGGCCACGGCCAGACGCCGTTGTTTCGGGTTCCCGACATCGCAGCCGAGCTGGAGACCGCACTCGACCGTCGCGGTTATGGCTGGGAAGGCGGGACGATTCATCTCCATGCCGGGATCGACGAACTGTCAGGAGGCCGCGACGACCAGGTCGCTGTGTCGTCGACGCCGGACGAGGACTGGTTCGCGGCACGGTTTCGCATGGGCACCTATGACGACACCGAGCGCCGCATCTTTCGCGACATGACCGGCCTGATATCAGGCGACAGCGCGTTCGTGTCATGCCAACACGACAACGAGATTGCCGCGCTGGCCTATGGCGTCATACGCGACGGGCTGCTTGTCGTGGAATCTGTTGAAACGGACGCCAGGTTCAGACAGCAAGGGCTGGGCCGCAGGACCATCAGCAGTCTGATCGACTGGGCAAGGCGGGCAGGGGCGTCGGCGGCATGCCTGCAAGTGGTCGCCGACAACACGCCGGCCCGCGCCCTCTATGCCTCGCTAGGTTTCGGCCGCGAACTCTACCGCTATCACTACCGCAGGAAGGCGATTGCCGCATGAATCACGACACCTACGACAATGCCTACATCGCCGGCATCCTCAATTCGGTGAAGACCATCGCCATGGTCGGCGCTTCGGCCAATGATGTACGGCCGAGCTATTTCGTATTGAAATACCTTCTGGCCAAGGGCTTTTCGGTGTTTCCGATCAATCCGGGACAGGCCGGCAAGGAAATCCTCGGTCGCGTGGTCTATGCCAGGCTTGCCGATCTCCCCGAGCCCGTCGACATGGTCGACGTCTTTCGCGGCCCGGCGGCGGTGCCCGGCGTCGTCGATGAGGTATTGCGGCTCGATCCGCTGCCGAAGGTCATCTGGATGCAGCTTGGCGTGCGCCACGACGAGGCAGCCGCGCGCGCCGAGGCCGCCGGCATCAAGGTGGTGATGAACCGCTGCCCCAAGATCGAATATGGCAAGCTGTCCGGCGAGATCGGCTGGACCGGCGTCAATTCCGGCGTCTTGTCGTCGAAGAAGCCGCTGATGCGGTCGGGATTCCAGAGTTTTGGCGTTCGCCAGAAGTAGGCAAAAAAATATTCCGCCAATCGGCCCATTTTCTCGTGGCTCGATCGCATATCGTGCACCGAAGGGCATTTTCTTCTTTGCATTCACGACCGGGCTTCGCCAAGAATGCCCGGCGATTTTCAAAGGCTTCAAAAGGGAGGTTTTCCATGACCCGTACGCCCGGTTTCAATACGCTCGCCGTCCATGCCGGCGCCAAGCCCGATCCGGCGACGGGGGCGCGGGCGACGCCGATCTACCAGACGACCTCCTTTGTTTTCGACGATGCCGACCATGCCGCCTCGCTGTTTGGGCTGAAAGCCTTCGGTAACATCTACACCCGCATCATGAATCCGACGCAGGCGGTGCTGGAAGAGCGCATCGCCGCGCTCGAAGGCGGTACGGCGGCGCTGGCTGTCGCCTCGGGCCATGCGGCTCAGGTGCTCGTCTTCCACAATCTGATGCAGCCGGGCGACAATTTCGTTGCCGCCACCAGACTTTACGGCGGCTCGATCAACCAGTTCGGCCACGCCTTCAAGAATTTCGGCTGGCAGGTGCGCTGGGCCGACACCAACGACATCTCGACCTTCGAGAGCCAGATCGACGACAAGACCAAGGCCATCTTCATCGAGAGCCTGGCCAATCCGGGCGGCATCTTCGTCGACATCGAGAAGATCGGCGACATCGCCCGCAAGCACGGCCTGCCGCTGATCGTCGACAACACGTTGGCCTCGCCCTATCTGCTGCGGCCGATCGAGCATGGCGCCGACATCGTCGTCCATTCGCTGACCAAGTTCATCGGCGGCCATGGCAATTCGATTGGCGGCGCCATTGTCGACGGCGGCACCTTCGACTGGTCGAAGTCTGGCAAATATCCGATGCTGTCGGAGCCGCGTCCTGAATATGGCGGCCTCATTCTGCACGAAACCTTCGGCAATTTCGCTTTCGCCATCGCCGCGCGCGTGCTCGGCCTGCGCGATATCGGCCCGGCGATCTCGCCCTTCAACGCCTTCCTCATCCTGACTGGGCTGGAAACCCTGCCGCTTCGCATGCAGCGTCACTGCGACAATGCCGTGAAGGTCGCCGGCTGGCTGTCCGAGCATCCCAAGGTTGCCTGGGTGAACTATCCCGGCCTGCCCAGCGACAAGAACAATGCGCTGCAGAAGAAGTACTCGCCGCTTGGCGCGGGCGCGGTGTTCACCTTCGGCCTGAAGGGTGGCTACGAGGCCGGCGTCAAGTTCGTCGAAGCGCTCGAACTGTTCTCGCACCTCGCCAATGTCGGCGACACCAAGTCGCTGGTCATCCACCCGGCCTCGACCACGCACCGCCAGCTGTCCGACGAGCAGAAGGTCAAGGCAGGCGCCGGGCCGGACACGGTCCGGCTGTCGGTCGGCATCGAGGATGTCGAGGACATCATCGCCGATTTGGAACAGGCCCTGGCCAAGGTCTGAATAGCCATGACCGCGCAGAAGTTTCTGTCCGTCGATATCGCCAGCGTCGAACCGGAACTTGGCGCACCGGCGCCGGATCGCCTGATGTCGGGCGATCCGAAGTTCCGCACCTGGAATGTCGAGGAACAGGGCGACGCCCTTTACGCCGGCATCTGGGAGGCAACACCGGGCAAATGGCGCATCGAGTACGACGAGTGGGAATTCTGCCACATCCTGTCGGGCATTTCGGTGATAGCGGAAGAAGGCGGTAAGGCGCGCACCGTCAAAGCCGGCGACAGCTTCGTGCTGAGGCCGGGCTTCAGGGGAAGCTGGGAAGTGCTTGAAACGACCCGCAAGGAGTATGTGATCAAGCTCTGAATTCACAAAAGCCGATCGATATCGGCGTCGGAAAAACCGTAGCGGCGCATCATCTCCCTGTGCCAGGCGCTGCCAAGCAGATCGCCCAGGCATGAATCGATGCGCTGGCGAAGAACCGCATTGTTCTTGGCGAGGGCAAATGCGCCGGCTGCCGGCTGTTTTTCATCAGCCGGAACGTCGATGACCTCGAGCGGCGTATTGGGCCGCCTGGTCAGGTAGCCTCGATGCGCCATGGCGACACTTGCGTAGGCATGCACTGCACCGGCCGCGACCGCGTCCGCCGCGCCCGCTTGCGTGGCGAATATCCTTATCCGCTCCGGCGCAATGCCATTTTGCAGGGCTGTCTGATGTTGGACCTGGCCCGATATGACACCGATCAGGGCTGTCCCATCGCGGGCGACGGATCGATAACCCCGGAATTCACGCGGATTGCCTTTCGCGACCAACAGCCCGTCCTGCAGAACCCAGATCGGTCGCGTGAAGTCGACGGATCTCCTGCGTTCGTCCGAAATGAACAGGCCGGTGGTCATGTCCCACTCACCGCTGGCCAATCCCGGAAGCAATCTGGCGAACTCGGTTTCGACCGGCGAAAAGGTCTTTAACCCCAACACCTGGCAAACCTTCCGTGCAAGCTCCGTGTCACAGCCAGCGACTTCCCCGGAAGCGTCGGTGAAGCAGAAGGGCGGCTCCTGCAGAAAAGCGAATGTCATCTTCCCGGTCATACGGCCTCTGCGTGGGTCGGGCTCTCCAAGCTCACGGCGAGCGCTTCCAGCCCATGAAAATGATAGCTGTCACGGAAGTGCGGCTCCTCGGCAAGATGGAGCCGCGGCTGCCGCTCGAACAGGGTCTTCAGCGACACCTGCAATTCGAGCCGCGCCAGCGGCGCGCCGATGCAGAAATGGATGCCGGCGCCGAACGAGACGTTCTTCTGGTCGGCGCGTTCGGGATCGAAGGCGAGGGGATCGGCAAAGGCCAGGGGATCGTGGTTGGCCATGCCGAGCAACAGGCCGATCGTCTCGCCCGGCCGCACGAGGATGCCTGGAGCGACCTCGACCTCCTGATAGGCATAGCGGGTGAACATGTGCAGCGGCGCATCAAAGCGCAGGCATTCCTCGACGGTGGCGGCCGTCGCCTCGGCTGACATGAAGAAGCGGCGCGGATCGCCGCCCTGCGCAAGGATCGAGCGCACGGCATTTCCGGTCTGGTGGACGGTCGCCTCATGGCCCGCGTTGAGCAAGAGGACCGCCGAGGAGACCAATTCGTCCTCCGACAGCCGTTGGCCATCCTCCTGCGCCGCGATCAGCAGCGACAACAGATCGTCGCCCGGCCGCTTGCGCCGCTCCGCGACATAGCCGCGCAAAAAATCCGAAAAATCCCGTGCGGCGCGGTTGGCTATCTCTTCCGTCACGCGCGTGCGGCCATGCATGTACATGGCGACCATCCGATGCGACCAGTCGAGCAGTTGCGGCCCCATCGCAACGGGAACGCCGAGCATTTCGGCAATGATGGTGATCGGCAAGGGCGAGGCGAAGGCAGGCAGCAGGTCGACCCCGCCTGGTTCGAAACGGTCGATCAGTTCGTTGGCCAGCGTCTCGACGCGCGGCCTGAGACGCTCGACCTGGCGCGAGACGAAGGCACGGTTAACCAGTGTCCTCAGCCGCGTGTGCACTGGCGGCTCCAGTTCGAGCATCGAATTGGCCTCGATGCCGTCGAAGGCGGTGAGATGCGAGCGGTCCTGGCCGATGCCGCGGCTGTCGGGGATGCCGGCCGGGTTCTGGCGCCCGAAGCGGCGGTCGCGCAGCAGCCGATTGACGTCGTCGAAGCCGCCAAAGCACCAGAAGCCATAGTTCTCCCAAAAGAAGGCACTCGCTGCGTCGTGCAGGAAGGCATAGGCCTCGTAAGGATTTTGGACGAAGGCCGGCTCGTGCGGGTCGAGGCGCAGACGCCGCGTGGCAGGATCGAAAACGAGATAGTTCGGGATCATCCTTGACCCTTAGCGCGCCTTGCCAGCCTGGTGCCAGACCGTATGTTGGCCGCCAATGTCCTCATCATTGAGCCAGCCAAAATGCACACGGAAAGATTACTTGATGAATGTGATTGTCGTCAGCGATTGAGCTCGTCAGCGGCGGCGATGACTTCGGACACAATCGCCCGCACATCGTCTGTTGTCGTCCGGTGGTTGACGAAACACGCCCGCAGCGCGAACTGGCCGTTGATCGTTGCATTCGACAGATACACCCGGCCGCGCCCAATCACGCGTCGCAAAATCGCTTGATTGTCCTTCGAGCGGTGGCGGAAACAGACCGCGCTTAGCGGAACGGGCGCAAGCAGTTCCATCTCGGCATGTGACGAAATCATCTCCGCCAACATCTGCGCGTGGTGGAGATCGCGCGCGATGGCATCGCGAAAGGCACGGCGTCCGTGATATTGCAGCGACATCCAGAGCTTCAGGGCGCGGAACCGTCGCGACAGCTCGATCGACTCCTCGAAAAAAGCAAAGGCTTCCTCCGGATCCTGGCTGAATATCTTCACATAGTCGCCGCTGTGCGAAAAAGCTGCCTGTGCGATGCTTTGATCGCGATAGAGCAGGCAGCCGCAATCGAGCGGCTGATAGAGCCATTTGTGCGCGTCGAGCGACAGCGAGTCCGCCAAAGCCAATCCTTGGAATTTTTCCGGCACCGCCAGGGCCGCCAGTCCGCCATAGGCGCCGTCGACATGCAGCCACAGCGCTTCCCTGCGGGCGATCTCCGCAATGTCGACAAGGGGGTCGATCGCTCCGGTGGCGACCGCGCCGACGGTAGCCACGATGGCGATGGGCGTTTTTCCTGACCTTCGGTCCTCGGCAATGGCGGCCTCGAGCGCATCCGTCCGCATTCGGAGCTCTTCGTCGACCGGGATCAGGCGAAGGTTCTTTCTGCCGATGCCCAGCAGCGCGACAGCCTTCGGAATGGACATGTGCACTTGTTCCGAGGCGTAGATCATGCCAGGCCGTGCACCCGTTTCGTTGGCCGGAAGCTTGGCTTCGCGCGCCATCGCCAGCGCCATGAGGTTGGCCGTCGAGCCGCCGCCGCACAGGCTGCCGGCGAATCCGGCACAGCCAACCGCTTGCGCCAGCCATTCGATGACGGCCCGCTCGATCGATGTCGCCGCCGGAGCGGACCGCCACGACGTCACATTTTGATTGAGCACCGCGGCGAGCAGCTCGCCCAGCGCGCCCACCGGTTCGCCTGAACCGACGACATAGCCGAAGAATCTACCGGTGGAAGGCCGCACATGCTCGGTGATCGGATTGAAGTCCTGGAAGACATCACGACCCCGTCCTTCCTCCGGCCAAGGCCGCGAGAACAGCTCCTTCGTCAGTTTGGCGCTGGTCGAGGGATACGCCGGACGCTCCTCAAGCGACATCCAATAGCTTTTGGCGAGACTGAGCGCGTCGTCCGCCAGGTCCGACAGATCCTGATTGGAGATTTCCAGTTCGCGCATGTCTTCAACCCCAAGGAAGCTCCGCTGGCCAAGCAGGCTATTCTCCTTGTCGAAGTCCAGCAATCCGCATTGTTGGATGCTATCGGTACGCGCTCTAATACCGGCAATGCCGTGGGATATGCACGCGCCGCCAACTGGTCGAGCCTTCCTGCACCATTACCCGGCGCGCCACCCTCTGGTAGGACGGCGCGATCTCAGTGATGCGCCGCCGCTCCGGTCGCACGAGCACTTCACGGGCAACGCTCTCATATTCGGCCGGGAGGACAATCCGCCGGGTGCGCTCGGGTTCAACGACGACTGTTTCGGCGACACGCGCGTAGCGGGCCTTGCGCCAGACCTTGCACAACACCTTGCGGCCGTGGATGACGCGCCATTCCCAGGCATAGCCGCCATCGTCGACCTTGACCGTGTGGTAGACGGTGCGGGTGATGGCTGGCACGATCTCATAGGTGACGCGGGGCGGCGCGATCTGCTCGACGCGCTCGACCGTGCCATAAATCGGCGGGTCGTAGTCGACCACCTGTCCGCCGGGGCTGACCAGCACGTTTTCATAGACGGTGTCGTAGACGGCCGGCCTGTTGACCGGCTCGTAGCATTCGACAGGACGGCCGCCGGCCACCGTTTGCGACATTGTGCCGAGCATGGTCAGGCTGGCAATGGCGAAGGAAGAAGCTTTCCTGGTCATGGCACTCCCCCTGTTTGAACTGCATGAAGCGGGTTCAACGTCGAATTCTAGGGGAAGCCGTGTCGGGGGAAAGCGGATTCGCCATATTTCGTTAAGCGATGCGGTTAAGAAACTGCTACGCGGTCAGGATGGAGCCGCCGGCATTCGCGCCGGGTTGGCCCTTGCACAGAAACCTTGATTCCACTTAACCAGGTGGCTAGGAGGAGCGGCCTTGCGCTAGGGTGAGCCGGCATCCTATTTACATCCTAACGCTCCAGAACCGATTCTGCCCATCTCCGGCGCCGGAATCCCACCTTCAATAAGGGATAGTCCATGAAGAACCCCGTCGAAACCTACATGAACCTCGTTCCGATGGTGGTCGAGCAGACCAATCGCGGCGAGCGGGCCTACGACATTTTCTCGCGTCTCCTCAAGGAACGCATCATCTTCATCACCGGCCCGGTCGAGGACGGCATGGCGACGCTGGTTTGCGCGCAGCTGCTGTTCCTCGAGGCGGAGAATCCGAAGAAGGAGATCAATCTCTACATCAATTCGCCCGGCGGCGTCGTCACCTCGGGCATGGCTATCTATGACACCATGCAGTTCATCAAGCCGGCGGTCTCGACGCTCTGCATCGGCCAGGCAGCCTCGATGGGCTCGCTCCTTCTCACGGCGGGCGAGAAGGGCATGCGCTTTGCCACGCCGAACGCCCGCATCATGGTTCACCAGCCTTCCGGCGGCTTCCAGGGCCAGGCTTCCGACATCGAGCGCCACGCCCAGGACATCATCAAGCTGAAGCGCCGTCTCAACGAGGTCTATGTCAAGCACACCGGCAAAAGCTACGAAGAGATTGAAAAGACGCTCGACCGCGACCATTTCATGACCGCCGACGAAGCCAGGGATTTCGGCCTCATCGACAAGGTCATTTCGTCGCGCGAGCCGATCGAAGGCGTTGCCGCATAGGCCTTTAGTGGCAGGTGAATGGCGGCATAACGCGCTTTTGCCGCGGTTTGCAGCATTTCGGCCACAATTGGCTGTTCCCTCGACGGCTAGGATTGCCTACGTTAAGGCTATGTTGATTTTCGACGGCTTAGCTTTGGGTGGGGTTGTTGCGAATCATTGCCACGTTTTCTGATTTGTGTTTCGTACGGAATACGTTGTGAGAGCTAGGGCACTGGCGGCGGCGGATTCCCGCGATAGATTGAATATGCGCCCTTTCAGCCAGACCATCGGCGGGCGGCCATGAAAGGACAAGAAAATGAGCAAGGTCGGCAACAACAGCGGTGATTCCAAGAACACGCTTTATTGCTCGTTTTGCGGCAAAAGCCAGCACGAAGTGCGCAAGCTGATTGCCGGCCCGACGGTCTTCATCTGCGACGAATGCGTCGAGCTCTGCATGGACATCATCCGCGAGGAGAACAAGACCTCGATGGTGAAGTCGCGCGAGGGCGTGCCGACGCCGCAGGAGATCCTCAAGGTCCTCGACGACTACGTCATCGGCCAGCCCTACGCCAAGCGCGTGCTGTCGGTGGCCGTCCACAACCACTACAAGCGCCTGGCGCACGCCGGCAAGAACAATGACGTCGAGCTGGCGAAGTCAAACATCCTGCTGATCGGGCCGACCGGTTGCGGCAAGACGCTGCTGGCGCAGACGCTCGCCCGCATCATCGACGTGCCCTTCACCATGGCGGACGCGACGACGCTGACCGAGGCCGGTTATGTCGGCGAGGATGTCGAAAACATTATCCTGAAGCTCTTGCAGTCGGCCGACTACAATGTCGAGCGCGCCCAGCGCGGCATCGTCTACATCGACGAGATCGACAAGATCTCGCGCAAGTCGGACAATCCCTCGATCACCCGCGACGTGTCGGGCGAGGGCGTGCAGCAGGCGCTGTTGAAGATCATGGAAGGCACGGTCGCTTCCGTGCCGCCACAGGGCGGCAGGAAGCATCCGCAGCAGGAATTCCTGCAGGTCGACACCGCCAACATCCTGTTCATCTGCGGCGGCGCCTTTGCCGGGCTGGACAAGATCATTTCGGATCGCGGCCGCAAGACCTCGATCGGCTTCGGCGCCACCGTCGCTTCCCCGGAGGATCGCCGCACCGGCGATGTGTTCCGCCTGGTTGAGCCCGAGGACTTGCTGAAATTCGGCCTGATCCCGGAATTCGTCGGCCGTCTGCCGGTCCTGGCGACGCTGGAGGACCTCGATGAGCCGGCGCTTATCCAGATCCTGACCGAGCCGAAGAACGCCCTGGTCAAGCAGTATCAGCGGCTGTTCGAGATGGAGAATGTCGACCTGACCTTCCACGAGAACGCGCTGTCGGCGATCGCCAAGCGCGCCATCGAGCGCAAGACCGGCGCGCGCGGCCTGCGTTCCATCATGGAAGCCATCCTGCTCGACACCATGTTCGAGCTGCCGGCGCTGGAAGGCGTGCGCGAAGTGGTTATTTCGGAAGAGGTGGTGTCCGGCAACGCCCGGCCGCTCTATATCTACTCCGAGCAGAAGGAAAAGAAGGGCAACGTCAGCGCCTGACGTGAGCCGGCATTGGAATTTTCTTGAAAACGGCGCCCGTGAGGCGCCGTTTTGCTGAAGCGGTCGTTTTGTTATGCTGCCTTGCGACGGAGTGGATGAACGGACAGTGTGGGCTCTTGATCTTTGGCTCTCGTGCATCCAACTAACACGAGAAGGCCGTGGTGCCGAATTCTGTGCTGTAAAACTCCCGTCACAAACGGTGGTAGGCGGAACGATCCCCGGTCGTTAATATGAGATTCGCGGTTGGCCGTTTGGCGGCCGCGACATGAAAGGTTGGACAATGGCCAAAATATCAAAGGCTCCCAGCGACGGCGTCTTCGCAGTCCTCCCGCTGCGCGACATCGTGGTGTTCCCGCACATGATCGTTCCGCTCTTTGTCGGGCGTGAAAAATCGATCAAGGCGCTGGAAGAGGTGATGGGTCAGGAAAAGCAGATCCTGCTCGCGACCCAGATGAATGCCGCCGATGACGATCCCGAGCCCGATGCCATCTTCGACATCGGTACGCTCGCCAACGTGCTGCAATTGCTGAAGCTGCCGGACGGCACCGTCAAGGTGCTTGTCGAAGGTGCTTCGCGTGCGAAAATCGTCTCCTTCACCGACCGTCCCGACTTCCACGAGGCCCGCGCCTCGGCGCTGGTCGAACCGGAGGAGGAAGAGGTCGAGGTCGAGGCGCTGGCCCGCTCGGTCGTCACCGACTTCGAGAATTATGTCAAGCTGAACAAGAAGATCTCGCCCGAAGTGGTGGGTGCCGCCAGCCAGATCGACGACTATTCCAAGCTCGCCGATACGGTTGCCTCGCATCTTGCCATCAAGATCCCCGAGAAGCAGGAGATGCTGGCCACGCTCTCGGTCAAGGAGCGGCTGGAAAAGGCGATGGGCTTCATGGAAGCCGAAATCTCCGTCCTGCAGGTGGAGAAGCGCATCCGTTCGCGCGTCAAGCGCCAGATGGAGAAGACGCAGCGCGAATACTACCTCAACGAGCAGATGAAGGCGATCCAGAAGGAGCTCGGCGAGGGCGAGGACGGCCGCGACGAGGCCGCCGAGATCGAGGCGCGCATCAAGAAGACCAAGCTCTCCAAGGAGGCCCGCGAAAAGGCGGAAGCCGAATTGAAGAAGCTGCGGACAATGTCGCCGATGTCGGCTGAATCCACCGTCGTGCGCAACTATCTCGACTGGATCCTGTCGATACCGTGGGGCAAGAACTCCAAGGTCAAGCAGGATCTGGCGTTCGCGCAGAACGTGCTCGACACCGACCATTTCGGCCTCGACAAGGTCAAGGACCGCATCGTCGAGTATCTCGCCGTGCAGAGCCGCCAGAAGAAGCTGAAGGGGCCGATCCTGTGCCTCGTCGGCCCTCCCGGCGTCGGCAAGACCTCGCTCGGCAAGTCGATCGCCAAGGCGACCGGCCGCGAGTTCATCCGCATGGCGCTGGGCGGCGTGCGCGACGAGGCCGAGATCCGTGGTCACCGGCGCACCTATATCGGCTCGATGCCCGGCAAGGTCATCCAGTCGATGAAGAAGGCGAAGAAATCCAACCCGCTCTTCCTGCTCGACGAGATCGACAAGATGGGCCAGGATTTCCGCGGCGATCCGTCGTCGGCCTTGCTCGAGGTGCTCGATCCCGAACAGAACTCGACGTTCATGGACCACTATCTCGAGGTCGAGTACGACCTGTCGAGCGTGATGTTCGTGACGACGGCGAACACGCTGAATATCCCTGCGCCCTTGATGGACCGCATGGAGATCATCCGTATCGCCGGCTACACCGAGGACGAGAAGGTCGAGATCGCCAAGCGGCACTTGATGCCCAAGGTGATCCGCGATCACGCGCTGCAGCCGAAGGAGTTTTCCGTCGGCGAGGACGCGATCCGCGGCATCATCCAGACCTACACCCGTGAAGCGGGCGTGCGGAGCCTGGAGCGCGAACTGATGAAACTCGGCCGCAAGGCGGTGACCGAGATCCTGAAGACGAAGAAGAAGACGATCAACATCACGGCGGACAATCTCGCCGATTACCTCGGTGTTCCGCGCTTCCGCTTCGGCCAGGTCGAGGCCGACGATCAGGTCGGCGTCGTCACCGGACTTGCCTGGACGGAAGTCGGCGGCGAACTGCTGACGGTCGAAGGCGTCATGATGCCCGGCAAGGGCCGCATGACGGTGACCGGCAATCTGCGCGACGTGATGAAGGAATCGATCTCGGCGGCGGCCTCCTATGTCCGCTCGCGGGCGCTCGATTTCGGCATCGAGCCGCCGCTGTTCGACAAGCGCGACATCCACGTCCACGTTCCGGAGGGTGCTACGCCCAAGGACGGACCGTCGGCGGGCGTGGCGATGGCCACCGCGATCGTCTCGGTGCTGACCGGCATTCCGGTCAAGGCCGACGTGGCGATGACCGGCGAGATCACGCTGCGCGGCAGGGTACTGCCGATCGGCGGGTTGAAGGAGAAACTGCTGGCTGCCTTGCGTGGCGGTATCAAGAAGGTGCTGATTCCGGAAGACAATGCCAAGGATCTGGCGGAGATTCCGGACAACGTGAAGAACGGCATGGAGATCATTCCGGTCTCGCGGGTCGGCGAGGTGCTGCGTCATGCGCTGGTGCGCATGCCGGAGCCGATTGAATGGGTCGAGCCGGTCAATCCGCCGGCCGCGGTGGATGCCGGCGACGACGCCAGCAAGTCGCTGGCTCATTAGAAGTAGCTAAATTTGCATCGCACTTGCCGAAGTTGCAGCGCACAAAGAGAGAGCC
>NZ_NWQG01000125.1:0-11291 GCF_002529485.1 Mesorhizobium sanjuanii | reverse complement strand
TGTGAAAAACCCCGGATTTCCGGGCTTTTTCCGATTTATTTGACGCTTTTCGACTTGGTTGCAGGAACGCTTCTTTCTAAAGTCCGTTTCCTGCCGGATGAGTCGAGTGGTTCCGGTTTTCTCATGGAAGGGAATTTTTATGAACAAGAACGAACTGGTGTCCGCTGTCGCCGATGCCGCGAGTATTTCGAAGGGTGACGCGCAGTCGGCGGTCGACGCGGTGTTTTCCGTGATCACCGGCGAACTGAAGAAGGGCGGCGATGTCCGGCTTGTCGGCTTCGGAAATTTCACCGTGTCAAAACGCGCCGCGTCGACGGGCCGCAATCCTCAGACTGGCGCGGAAGTGAAGATTCCGGCGCGCACCGTGCCGAAATTTTCGGCCGGCAAGGGTCTCAAGGACGCGGTCAACTAAGCCTTTTACAGAGATCAGAAAAGCCGGGCTTGCCCGGCTTTTCTTTTTCATGTTGCCGTCGTTGACGGGAACGCCTTTCAAGCCGTCGGCGCGTCCGCCCGCATCAACCCCTCCTGCTTGAGATCGCTCCACAGCGCCTTGGGCAGATTGGCGTCGAGCAGCGAGCGGTTGCTTTCGACCTCGCTCGGCCGCTGGCCGCCGGGGATCACCGACACGACCGAAGGGTGCAGCAGCGGAAATTGCAGTGCCGCCTCGATCAGCCGCACGCCATGGCGTTTGCAAACGGCCTCGATGCGCGTGACGCGCTCGAGTATGTCCTGCGGCGCTTCGGAATAGTTGTAGAAGGCGCCGGGCTTGGGGCCGCTCGCCAGGATGCCTGAATTGTACGGGCCGCCGAGAACGATGCCGATGCCGCGCTTCTGGCACAGCGGCAGGAAGGATTGCAGCGCCTCCTGCTCCAGCAGCGTATAGCGCCCGGCAAGCAGGAACAGGTCGAAGTCGCCGCGCTCGGCCAGCGTCTGGGCAACCGGCCACTCGTTGATGCCGCCGCCGAACGCCTTGATCACGCCCTGGTCGCGCAGCGACAGCAGTCCGTAATAGCCCGAGCGCATGAACTCCTCGATGCGCTGGTCCGAGGCTTGCTTGCTGCCATGGGTGAAGATGTCGACATCATGCACGAACAGGATGTCGATGCGGTCGACGCCAAGACGCTCCAGCGACGCCTCGAAGGAGCGCATGACGCCGTCATAGCTGTAGTCGTAGACCTCGCGGCGCGACGGCGTGTCGAAGAACTTGCCGATGCCGGTGCGTTGCTCGGGCGGGCAGGCGCGCATGATGCGCCCGACCTTGCTCGACAGCACATAGTCGTCGCGCTTTTTCGAGCGCAGGAACGGATTGAGCCGCGTTTCCGCCAGGCCGAGCCCGTAGAGCGGCGCGGTGTCGTAGTAGCGGCAGCCGACATTCCAAGCGGCCTCCAGCGTGGCGTTGGCATCCTCGTCCGAAACGGCGCGGTAGAGATTGCCGAGCGGCGCCGTGCCGAAGCCAAGTTCCGTGAAGTCGATGCCGCCATTGCCGATGCGGTCGAAATGCCGTGTCTTCATGTTCCGCCGTTCCCTGGAGTGATTTGTCTGACATGACACTATCACGCCCGTGGCACAGCAAAAGCGCGCAGCGCCGTTGGACACGGATTTTCGCGGTGATAGCATGAACAAAAACAAGCTGTTCGGGGAGAAACGTGAGCAGGCAAACCAGACCTTTTTCGGCCTCCGGCGGACCGTCGTGACCAGTGCCGGCACCGATCTGTTCGCGATCGCGTTGGACGAGCTTGGCAACGTGCTGGCGCAAGTGGACGAAAGCCGCGTCGACGCCGCTTGCGCGATGCTCGCTGGCGCTAACAGGATCGTCGTCTATGGCTGCGGCCGCGAGGCTTTGCAAGTCAAGGGCTTTGCCATGCGGCTCTACCATCTCGGCCTGCCGGTTTCGGTGGTCGGCGACATGACAACGCCGCCGCTGGGTCCGGACGATGTCTTCCTCGTCAGTTCCGGGCCGGGCGAGACTTCGACCGTGCTCACCCTGATGCGGGTCGCTCGCGATGCGGGCGCGACCGTCCTGCTGCTGACCGCCCAGGCCGGGAGCAGCGCCACAAAACTTGCCGACTTCACCCTGCTCATTCCGGCGCAGACCATGGCCGACGATCAGGGTCCGGAAAAGGCATCCGTGCTGCCAATGGGCTCGGTCTTCGAAGGCGCGTTGTTCCTGCTGTTCGAGGTGATGGTGCTGAAGCTCAGGACCATCACCGGCATATCGCCCGAAGCGATGCGCGCCCGTCACACCAACATGGAATAGATCATGCGCTACGAGCTGATGCTGCCGCACCAGATCCGCAAGGCGATCGCCGAGAACTGGCCGGTCGCCCTCCCGCTCGGCGTGCTCGAATACCACGGCGAGCACATGGCCGTCGGCATGGACACGCTTGCCGTCGTCAAGACGCTGGAGCTGTTCGAGAGGGAAGCCGACATCGTCATCCTGCCATCCTTTTATTACGGCGCGGCGAGCTATGCAGTGGCGCCGCCCGAAGGCAATGGGTCGGTGCAGGTCGGCGGCAACGCGCTGGCGTCGTTCGCGGAGGAATTGTTCTACAGCCTGCTGCGCATCGGCTTTCGCAACGTCCATGCCATCATCCACCACCAGACAGAGAATTTCGCCGCCGGCATGCCGACCGATCTCGCCTTCAAGAGCGCCGGTCGGCAAGCGATCTTCCGCTTCCTCGAAGAGGAGCGCGGCGAGGGCTGGTGGGGTTCGCAGGCGATGGCCGACTACTATGCCGGGCATGCCGCGGGTGAAAATTTCTTCAACTGGGTGCAGGTGCATCCGCTGATGCCCGCCGCGATGAACGGCCAGTATCCCTTCGACCATGCCGGCATCGGCGAGACGTCGCTGATGCTGGCGCTGTGCCCGGAAGCGGTGGACGCCGGCCACTTTGCCGACAATACGGGCTGGTACACGGCGAGCGCACCGGAAGCCTCGGCGGAACTGGGGCAAAAGGGCGTCGCCATGATCCTCGATCATCTGCGGGCGATATTGTCGGCCTAGCTCCTCTTTGCCTTCTCCCACAAGGGGAAGGCAAAGAGGGGCGCCTGCTACTTCACCGCACCCGCGGTCATGCCCATGATCAGATAGCGTTCCAACGCGATGCCGATGACGGCGAGCGGCGTGATGGCGGCTGTGGCAAGCGCGGCCATTGACCACCAGTTGATGCCTTGCGAGCCGGTCTGGCTCGCCACCATGACGGGTATGGTCTTGGCGTCGGTCGAGGTCAGCAGCGCGGCGAAGAAGTACTCGTTCCAGCACAGCACCATCGCCAGGATGAAGGCGGCGACCATGCCGGGCAGTGCGATCGGCATGACGATGCGGAAGAAGGCGCCCCAGATCGACAGGCCGTCGACAAGGGCTGCTTCCTCGAGCTCGACCGGGATCGAGTTGAACTGGTCGCGCATGATCCAGATGACGATCGGCAGCACCATCAGCGTGTAGAGCAGGATCAGCCCGATGCGCGTATCGAGCAGGCCGACTTCCCGGTAGAGCACGAGAAAGGGGAGCGCCAGCACCACCGGCGGCAGGATCAGCTGCGACAGGAAGAAGAAGGAGATGTCCTCGTTCTTGAACCAGGCGAACTTGTAGCGGTAGCGGGTCAGCCCGTAGGCGGCGAGGCTGCCGATGATGATGGCAAGGCTCGACGCGCCGACCGAGGTGATGACCGAATTCATGAAGCGCTTGAGAAATTCCTCCCGCACCGTCGAGGTCTGGAAGATCGAATCCGGCGACAGGCCGAGCGATCGCCAGCCCTTCCAGTCCGGCTTGAAGTCGACAAAGGGAATGAGATGGCCCTGGGTGACGTCGACCGCGGTCTTGAACGAGGTGGTTATCGTCCAGTAGATCGGGAACAGGCAGATGAAGGCCCAGAAGATAAGCGCGCCGTAGATGAAGACGCGGTTGGCGAAGAAGCTCGCCGGCGAGCGGATTTCGGAGGCGCTATAGTCGGTGGTCTGGACGCTCATCGCCGGAACCCTAATTGACGTTGCGCACAAAGCGGCTGGCGAATTTCAATAGCCACGTCACGAACACGACGATGATGATGAGATAGGCCATCGCCAGCATGGTGCCGTAGCCGACATTCGAGCGGTCGCGATACTCGCGGTAGATGAAGCTCGAGACCGAATCGGTCGCACCGCCCGGGCCGCCCGAGGTGACGGTGATGATGATGTCGGCAAGCTTCAGCTTGAAGATGATGCGCAGGATCACCGCCGTCACCGACACCGGCAGCATCAGCGGGAAGGTGACCTGCCAGAAGGTCTGCCATGGAGTGGCGCCGTCGACGCGCGCGGCCTCAAGCACCTCGCGCGACATCGCCTGCAGACCGGCGAGCAGCATGATCATCATGAACGGAATAAAGGTCCAGGCATCGAGCACCATGATCGAGATGCGAGCGGTGATCGGGTTGGAGAAGAAGGCCGGATTTTCCCAGCCGAGATGGCGTGCCAGCGTCGCGGCCGGACCGAAGCGGTATTCCATCAGCGATTTGCCGATCATCCACGACACCGCCACCGGTGACAGCATCAAGGGCATCAGGAAGACGACGCGGAAGAATTTTCGCGCCCGGATCTGCGCGTTGAGAAGCAGTGCCAGCCCGAAGGCGATGACATATTCGACGAACACGGCGAGCACGTAGAGCACCATGTTGAACAGCGCGTTGCGATAGTAGGGATCGCCGAGCATCTGCCAGAAATTGTCGAGCCCGTTGAACTTGCGGCCGGAGAAGGAAGAGAGGTTCCAGTCGGTCAGCGCGATGTAGAAGCCGAACAGCGTCGGAAAGATCACCATGGCGATGGTGAACAAAAGCGCCGGCAACAGGAACAGGGCGCGTTGGCCGTCCTCGCCGCGCGTCAGCACCTGGCCGACACCGAGCGCCACGCCCCACAATATGTAGGCATAGACGACCGGCCGCCAGGTCTCGAAACCGATCGTGTCGACCTCGCTCTTGTAGAGGATTTGCACCAGGATCGTTGCCAGGAGGCCAAGCGTCGCCGCGGCCATCAGGGCCCAACCGAGGCGCTTGCGGCCGGGCGGGATCAGATCGGTGGGAACGGAATTTGCCGGCCACGCATTCGTGGTCGAAGTCTGGTCAGTCACGCCTCACGCCTCTTTTGCACAAGTGACCGGGCGGAGCCGGTCAAGATACGGCCCGGGGACAGGAGCCACCGGGCCGCGATCTTATCATAGCTGCTGGCTACATGCCGAGCGAGGCCTTGTAGAGCTTGATCTGGTTGTCGCGGCCGATCTGGTCGGTCAGCTTCTCCCAGGCAGCGGCAATCGCATCGGCGCCTTCCTGCGCCTTCATCTTGCCGGCGAAGGTGTTGGCCAGGATGTCCTCGGCGGCGCTGTAATACTGGAAGATGCCGGGGATGCGCGGTTCGATCGCCGCGTTCGGATGGTTGTAGCTGTCGGCTTCCGACTTGAGATACGAGGTGATGAACGCCTCGTCATAGCCGGCCGCCACCCATTCGGGAATATCGAAGTGGGAGTTGCGGTAGGGCTGGAAGCCGGACGGATACATCGCCGTCCAGATCGACAGGTCCTTGCCGCCGAGATGGGCGGCGGCGGACCATGCCGCCTTCTTCTTCTTTTCGTCGCTGTCGACACGGGCCATGACATAGACGCCCCAGCCGAGATAGGCGCAGTTCGGCGCATAGTTCGGGCCGCTGGCGAGCTTGTCCCAGGCGCCTGTCTTGGAGTTATAGACATCGTCCGAGCCCGGCAGGATCGAGAAGCCGGTGACGTCGCCGACGACCGAGGAGTCGTTGGTCTTGACGTTGGAGCCGACATCGCCCCACCAGGTGACCATCGAACCGGTGCCGGCCAGGAATTGCTGGAAGGCTGTCGTGTTCGGATCGGCATTGATCTGGTCGGCTGGCTCCGACGGCAGCGCGTCGATGACGTCCTGGATCGCCCGCACCCAGGCCGGATTGTTGACGCGCGGCTTCATCGTGTCGGCGTCGAACAGCCAGGCCTTGTCGTCGGGGTGCTTGGCGTAGGCGCTGGCGCGGCTGCCGAGGAAGTAGAAGCCGAAACCGCCCCAGGCCTTGGGCGCGTCGAGATAGCCAAAGACGTCCTGGCCCTGGAATTGCTTGCCCTTGAGGAATTTGGTTACCGCCTGGACTTCCTGCCAGGTCTTCGGCACGCCCCATTCCCCTGCGCCGCCGCCGTCCTTCCAGGCCTTGGCGAGGTCGGCATCGGCGAAGACGTCGGTGCGGTAATTGAAGTTGTGCGCATCGCCGTCGACGGTAATGCGGTACTGCTTGCCGTCCCAGGTACCGACCGGCGGCTGCAGATAGGCCACGACGTCGTTCATGTCGATCTGGTCCTTGACCCAGTCCGGCATCTCGGAGGTCAGGCCCTTGCCGCAGACATCGCCCTCGAATGGCGCGCCCATCTCGATGATGTCGAAATCGACTGTGCCGGTGGCGATCGACTGCTGCAAGCGGGCATTGTAGTCGGCCTGCGCTAGGTCGATCCAGCTGATCTTGGCGCCGGTATAGGCCTCCCACGGCTTCAGGAAGCCACGGAACAGCACATTGTGCAGGTTCTGGTTGTTGAGGCCCATGAAGGTGAGTTCGACGCCGGCGAATTCGCCTTCCTTGACGTTGGCCTTGGTCGCTTCCAGGCAGAGCTCGCCGACCTTCTGGAAGTCCGCATCGGTCGGCTGACCCTTGCCGACGCCGGGAATTTGCAGGATCTGCGCACGCAACTCGCTGGCCGCGGAAGCCGGGCGCGTCAGCGCGCCGAGCCCGGCACCGGATGCCGCGGCGATCGCGGCCATGGAGGCCGCGCCCTTGAGGACGTCACGACGGGTAGCGCCCGCACGCACCAATTTTTCGTAAAGACCGACTCTCATCTACCATTCCTCCCAGAACAACAGTGCTGATTTGATATGCCAATCTGTCGGACGCCGGAACGCCGACGGTTCTCCTTGATCAAACGGGGACGTGGGACCCCACCCTGCGTCGCCTCGATTTCCGATTTTCGGATGGATGACCGGCAGTCGGATTGGCATTTGTCACTATTCTCGCAACCAGGTGCCGTGTCAACGAGCATTGGTTTTTTATCTATAAGAGACTGACTTGCCCTTGCCGTTCGCGTTGGTTAGCTTCACCGCCAACCAAGGGGCCTGTGGGTCCAAGAACCAAGGGGAGAGAATGGCTCAAGTCGCGATCAGCAATGTGGCCAAGGCGTTCGGAACCGTCAAGGTCCTGCACGATGTCAGCGTCGACATTCCCGACGGACAGTTCGTGGTGCTGGTTGGCCCTTCAGGATGCGGCAAGTCCACCTTGCTCAGGATGGTCGCGGGGCTGGAGACCATTTCCGCGGGAACGATTGCCATCGGCGAACGTGTCGTCAACCATCTGCCGCCGGCCAAACGCGACATCGCCATGGTGTTCCAGAACTACGCGCTCTATCCGCACAAGACGGTCGAGCAGAACATGGCCTTCGCGCTCAAGCTGCGCAAAACCGATCCGGCGGTGGTCACCGAGCGCGTCAAGCGCGCCGCCGACATCCTCGACCTAAATCCCTATCTGAAACGCTATCCGCGCCAGCTTTCGGGCGGGCAGCGCCAGCGCGTCGCCATGGGCCGCGCCATCGTGCGCAACCCGCAAGTGTTCCTGTTCGACGAGCCGCTCTCCAATCTTGACGCCAAGCTGCGCGTCCAGATGCGCACCGAGATCAAGGAACTGCACCAGCGGCTGAAGACCACCACCATCTATGTCACCCACGACCAGATCGAGGCCATGACCATGGCCGACAAGATCGTGGTGATGCGCGACGGCCGCATCGAGCAGATCGGCGCGCCGCTGGAACTGTTCGACCGGCCGGCCAATCTGTTTGTCGCCGGCTTCATCGGCTCGCCATCGATGAACCTGCTCAAGGGCGTGGTGCGCAAAGGCGACAAGCCCGTCGTCGAAATATCAGGGACACCGTTCCCGATCGCCACGAAAAGCACAGTCGAGGACGGCCGCAGCGTCGTCTACGGCGTGCGGCCGGAGCATCTCGAAATCCACCCCGACGGCGTGCCGGCGAAGATTTCGGTGGTCGAGCCGACCGGTTCCGAAACGCTGGTCTTCCTGCGCTTCGGCGAAGGCGAGATGGTGGCGCTGTTTCGCGAGCGCCACGACTTCAAGCCGGGCGACACGCTGCACCTCAAACCCCGGCTTGACCAGGTCCATCTCTTCGATGCAGAGACCGGCCGCCGCATCTGACTTCACATGAAAAGCCCGTTCGGGAGGAATGCCATGCTCAAAGGGATCGATCCGCTGCTCAATGCCGACGTGCTCCAGGCGCTGAGGGCAATGGGGCATGGCGACGATTTGATCATCGTCGACACCAATTTCCCGTCCGATTCGACCGCGCGCCAGACCGTGCTCGGCAAGCTGCTGCGCATCGACGCGCCGGCGGCCGACGTGGTCAAGGCGGTGCTGTCGCTCTATCCGCTTGACACATTCGTCGACGATGCGGCCGCCCGCATGGAGATCGTCGGCAAGCCGGACGAGATTCCTCCCGTGCAGAAGGAGGTGCAAAAAGAGATCGATGCGGCGGAAGGCAAGGCCTGGCCGATGATCTCGGTCGAGCGCTATGCCTTCTACGAACGCGCCAAGCGGGCCTATTGCGTCATCCAGACCGGCGAGCGCCGCTTCTATGGCTGCTTCGCTTTCCGCAAGGGCGTCGTGCCGCCGGACGCGGCGTAGGCGCATGGCGTCCGGCAAGCCTGTCGTCATATTGGGCGTCTTCGTCGCCGACACCGCCTATCGCGCTGCCCGGCAACCGCGCATGGGCGAGACGATTCTCGGCACGTCCTTCACACTCGGCCCCGGCGGCAAGGGCTCGAACCAGGCGGTTGCTGCCGGCCGGCTCGGCGCCGATATCACTTTTTTGACGCGCCTTGGCGTCGATCCGTTTGCCGACATGGCGAGGCGGACCTGGGCGCAGGCCGGTGTCAAGAACGCGGTCATCGACACTCCGGAGAGCTACACCGGTGCAGCCTATATCTTCGTCGAGGAGACGAGCGGCAACAATGCCATCATCGTCAGCCCAGGCGCCGCCATGCTGATTTCACCTGCCGATATCGAGGCCCATGCCGGCCTGATCGGATCGGCTGGCGTCTTCGTCACCCAGCTCGAACAACCGATCGAGGCGGCGCTGCGGGCGCTGGAAATCGCGCGCGGGGCAGGGGTGACGACCATCCTCAACCCGGCGCCGGCCGCAAGCCTGCCCGAGCGCATCTACACACTCTGCGATTACATCACGCCGAACGAGACCGAAGCCGAGGAACTGACCGGCATCAACGTTTCCACCATCGGCGATGCCCGGCGCGCCGCCGACAGCCTGCTCGGCAAGGGCGTCGGCGCGGTGATCATCACGCTTGGTGAAAAAGGCGCGCTGCTGCATGACGCCAGCCGGTCCGACCATGTTCCCGTGGTCAATGCCGGCCCGGTGGTAGAGACGACGGGAGCGGGCGACGCCTTCAATGGCGGCCTGGCGGCAGCACTCGCCAAAGGCGTGGAGCCGCTGCAGGCGGTGCGCTTCGCCTGCGCCGTCGCCGGCATTTCAGTGACACGGCCCGGCACCGCGCCGTCGATGCCGACGCTGCAGGAGGTCGACGCGCTGCTCGCCGATTAGCACTGTCGCGCCGGCTGAGGCGATCTAGCCGCGAGCGCCGGACAATTCGCGGACCTCTGCCCGCAGCGCCTGTATCTCCGCGAGGATGGTGACCTGATCGCTGTGCAGCGTTGCCCTGTCGGCCGATTCTACCGCCTCATGCTCGGCTTCCATCGCAGAAACAATGACGCCGATGAACAGATTGAGCACGGTGAAAGAGGTCGCAATGATGAACGGGATGAAGAACAGCCAGGCTGTCGGATAGACCTCCATGACCGGGCGCACGACGCCGTCCGACCAGCCTTCGAGGGTCATGACCTGGAAAAGCGTGAACAGCGATTGCGGTATGCCGCCGAACAGTTCGGGAAAGGACGAGCCGTAGAGCTTCGTCGCCATCACCGCAAAGACGTAGAACACCAGCCCGAGCAACAGCATGATCGAGCCCATGCCGGGCAGGGCGGTGATGAAGCCGGTGACGACACGGCGCAGCGACGGAACGATGCTGATCAGCCGCAGGACCCGCAGGATGCGCAGCGCCCTCAGCACGGAGAGCGAACCGGTCGCGGGAATAAGCGCGAAACCGACGACGAAGAGGTCGAAGATGCGCCATGGATCGCGGAAGAATTGCGTCCTGTAGACGACCAACCGGGTTGCGAGTTCGAGCACGAAGACGCCGAGGATCGCGCGGTCGATGGCCGTCAGAAGCGGACCAAAGGCAGCAATCGCGTTGGACGAGGTTTCGAGGCCGAGCGTGACCGCATTGATCAGGATCAGGACCATGATCGCAAGGTCGAAGCGGCGCGATTCGATGAGCGATTTCAAAGCGTCCAAGGCCTTTTCTCCGGCAGAGCATCGGACCCAAAAGTGGGAACCGGTTTTGGGAAAATCCGATGCTCGAACTAAAAATAGCGCATCGGATCCGAAAGTGGGAACCGGTTTGGGAAAATCCAATGCTCGAACAAAAATAGCGCGGCGGCACGGTTCGACTTGCGAGCCCGCCGCTCCAGTACGTTCGAGGCTGAAATACATATGGCCGGCTTGCGACGCAACGAATACAAAAAGTCGAAACTCTCAGAAAACTGAAAGTCGAAACTTTTTGTATGAAGGAAACCTAGGCCATTCAAAAAGAATGGCGCGAGTGACGGGGCTCGAACCCGCGACCTCCGGCGTGACAGGCCGGCACTCTAACCAACTGAGCTACACCCGCGCATTGACGAGCACGTGTCAGCCGTGTTCGTCGTTGGGCCGCTGGATAAGGGGTAAGCCAGCGGGTGTCAAGCGGAGCGCGACAGCATAACAGCAAACAGGAGAAGGTTTTTTGACAGCCACAACTTTGCCGCCGAAATCCGCTCTTAGCGAGCGCGTTGCCCGTTCATTTGGCCTTGCGAAGCCGGTCCTGACCGCTTAAAGGTCCGCGCCGGAGCGGGCGATTAGCTCAGTTGGTAGAGCGCTTCGTTTACACCGAAGATGTCGGCGGTTCGAGCCCGTCATCGCCCACCATTTTTCCTCAATGATTTCAATACAGTTTGTCTTTCTGCGAATGAAGGTCGGTCTATTGCGCCCGGGTATGCGCCCAGAAACGCCGGTTTTCTGCTCCCCCATGGAAAAGACCGCCGTACCTTTCGGCACGGCGGGCGCCGGATGGGGACATCGGTGTTTCTGTATCCACAAA
>NZ_NWQG01000124.1:0-18089 GCF_002529485.1 Mesorhizobium sanjuanii | reverse complement strand
CCAAAGGATTCTGCACCCTTTGGTTGGCGAAGACCTACTGCGCGGCGTTCTTCAGCCCGGTGGTCTATGCTCTCCTCAACCGCCGATCTGGTCGAGAAACGGCAGATTGCCGGCCATCAGGCCGGCGTCGACATTCAAGGTGGTGCCGGTGATGCCGCTGGCGATGGGCGATGCCAGGAAGACGGCGGCGCGGGCGACCTCGACCGGCTCGACCAGCCTGCCGAGCGGATAGAGCTTGCCGACGGCGGCGAGGATCTCCGGCTTCTGGGCCAGGCGATGTTCCCAGGCGCCGGTGCGGATCGAGCCGGGAATGACGGCGTTGGCGCGGATGCCGTTGCGGCCTTCCTCGGTGGCAATGGCGCGCATCCAGGCGTTGAGCGCCGCCTTGGCCGCGGCATAGGCCGGGTTGCCGAAATGCGCCTGCGCGTTGACCGAGGAGATAAAGACGAAGGCGGCGCCCTGCTTCTGGTTGCGCATGGCGGGCAGCAGGGCCTGCGACAGGAGTGCTGCGCTGCGGAAATTCAGGTCCATCTCATGGTCGAGCGCGGCGAGCGAAACGTCGGCCAGTGTTTCCGCCCGCGTCCAGCCGGCGTTGGAGATGACGGCGGCCGGAGTATTGCCTTTGACCACGCGGTTGGCAAAGGCTGCGACGGCATCGTCGTCGAGCAGGTCGAAATAATGCGTTTCGGCAATTGCCGTCGCGCCCAGGTCGGTGCCTTCGCGATCGCAGGCGATCACCCTCGCCCCACAGGCCGACAGGACTTCGACCAGGGCGCTGCCGACGCCGCCGCCGGCGCCCGTCACGACCACGCCGCGGCCACCGAAATCGATCATATGACTCCTCGCTTGTCTTTCACCCGATCCTCCCCTGCCGGATCGCCTGGCGCAACCAGCTGGTGGAGTGCTTGATGAACGGTTGGCGTGCAGGATGCTGACGCCGCTGTAATAAAGCAACATAAATTCCAAAGAATGTTGCTTTCCTACAAAGCCTGTTTGAGAATCGTCTGGACAGGCGTAAACCGTCGCCGAGGAAACCGGCAAATGGCGCTATCGGAAGATCGCGCTGTGTCGCGCATGAACAGGAGGCTTTTCTTGCCCAAGCAATGTTTTGGAACATCCCATGTGCCGCTGTCGCCGGCGGTGCGGGCCGGCGAGTTCGTCTATGTCTCCGGCCAGGTGCCGGTCGGCAGCGACGGCGCGGTGGTCAAGGGCGGCATCGTCGAGCAGACCGAGCAGGTGCTTTCGAATGTGAAGGCGGCGCTGGCACTGGCCGGCTGCGTCATGGACGATGTGGTCAAGACGACGGTCTGGCTCGAGGACGCGCGCGATTTCGGCGCCTTCAATGCCGTCTACGCCAGGCATTTTCCAAAGGATCCGCCGGCCCGCACCACGGTGGAGTCGCGGCTGATGATCGACATCAAGATCGAGGTCGAGGCGGTCGCCTACCGGCCGCTCTGATCGGCGCCGACATAGACAACCGACAGAGACAGAAACGGGAACAGCCGCCATGCGCGTCTTCACGGCCTCGCTCGCCACCGAGACGAACACCTTCTCGCCGGTCTCGACCGACCGCTCGTCCTTCGAGACGGCATTCTACGCACCGCCGGGAAAGCATCCGGAAACGCCGACGCTGTGCTCCGCGCCGATCCCCGTGCTGCGCCGGCGGGCCAGGGAAGAAGGCTTCACCCTGATCGAGGGCACCGCGACCTGGGCCGAACCCGGCGGCTATGTCCGGCTGGACGTCTATGAGGCGCTGCGCGACGAGATCCTCGACCAGTTGCGCGCGGCGCTGCCGGTGGATTGCGTGGTGCTCGGCCTGCATGGCGCGATGATCGCGCGCGGGCTGGACGATTGCGAAGGCGACCTGCTGGCCCGGGTGCGCGAGATCGTCGGCCCCAAGGTGATCATCGCCGCCGAACTCGATCCGCACAGCCATCTGACAAAAAAGCGCGTCGCGGCGGCCGACATATTGGCGGCGTTCCTCGAATTTCCGCACACCGATTTCGTCGAGCGCGCCGAGCATGTCGTCGAGCTGGCGCTGGCAGCAGCGCGCGGCAAGATCCGGCCGGTCATCTCGACCTTCGACTGCCGGATGATCGACGTGTTCCCGACCAGCCGCGAGCCGATGCGCTCCTTCGTCGACCGGATCAAGACGCTGCAGGGCAAGGACGGCATCCTGTCGGTGTCGCTGATCCACGGGTTTCTGGCCGGCGACACCGCCGAGACCGGCACGCAGATACTGGTCGTCAGCGACAATGACCGCACTGCCGGCGATGCGCTGGCCGAGCGGCTTGGCCGGGAGGTTTTCGCCATGCGCGGCTCGACGGCGATGCTCAGCGTGACGGTCGGCGAGGCGATCGAGCGGGTCAGGACGGGCGGCCATGGCGACAAGCCGTTCGTGCTCGCCGACATGTGGGACAATCCCGGCGGCGGCACCGCCGGCGACAACACCGTACTGCTGCATGCGCTGGTCGACAGCGGCATCAAAAGCGCCGGCGTGGCGACCATCTGGGATCCGCAGGCCGTCGCGCGAGCGCAAGGCGCGGGCGAAGGCACGGTGCTCGGCATCCGCATCGGCGGCAAGACGAGCATTGCCAGCGGCATGCCCTTCGACGGCACGTTCGAAGTCCGCCGCCTGGCGCCCGACGCCTGGCAGTCGTTCGGGTCGAGCCTGGTGCCGCTCGGCCCCTCGGCGGTGCTGCGCCTGGCGGGCACGGAGATCGATATCGTCATCAACACCAACCGCACGCAGACTTTCGAACCCGACATCTTCTCCAATCTCGGCATCGACCCCAAGGGCAAGCAGGTGCTGCTCATCAAATCCACCAACCATTTCCATGCCGGCTTCGTGCCCGTCGCGCGCGAGATCATCTATGTCGCGGTCGAAGGCTGCTATCCCAACAACCCCGTCACCACGCTCTACCGCAAGCTCAAGCGCCCGATCTGGCCGATCGTGGCAGACCCTTTTGGGACCGGCGGGGTTGGCGAGACCATGGCCTGAAATCGCGGGATCATCGTTTGACCTTCGCGGTTTCTGCCGATCCCGCTGGATGATGTGGATCAATGCCGGAGGCGATCATCACGATAGGATTCCAGAATGAGTGGAACCGCGGATTGAAGGAGCCGGAATGATCGAATTGCTCGGGATCGACAATGTGATGTTTCATGTTGGAGATATCGAAATCGCTATCCCTTTCTATGAGAGATGCGGTTTCGTCCTGAAGTTCCGGGTCGATGAAAAGCAAATGGCCCTGTTCGACATCGGTTCCGAGGGACCCGGTCTCGTGATCCGGACGGACGAAGGCTCACCGGCGGGCCGGCTATGGGTCGAAGTGCGAAATGCCGATGACGTGCGTCAGACGCTTCTTGAAAGCGGAACAAGATCATCGCGCATTGAAACGGCCACCGGCATCACCTGCGAGATCGTCGATCCCTTTGGCAATCGCATCGGTTTCGCCGACTACAGCAAGAGGCCCGAACTGGGGCGTCGCCGGTTGCCGAGCAAAGGCTGATCTCGGACGGCATCGTCATCGGCGACGCCTGGTGGCCGAACGAGGCGGCAGACGATCCCGGCGATGCTTCGAGGCGCATGCCAGGCATAGCCATGTCGAGTTTGCGGCCGCATTTTGGACACAACCATCCGGGGGTCAAGTTTGCCGCAAAAGTGTATGATTAAGTCACACTCCATGCTATCAGGGAGTTAACGCGGAGACGACGATGCGAACCACTCAGCCCCTGACCATCACCCTGCCGCTCGACATGGCGCAGATGGTGAAAGACAAGGTCTCATCAGGCGAATATGCCACCGAAAGCGAGGTCATCCGCGATGGCCTGCGGACCCTGGCCGCCCGTGACGCCGCCGTCGAGCGCTGGCTGCGTGAGGAGGTGGTCCCGACCCTCGCGGATGCGCGCGCACATCCCGAACGTCTGTTGACGGCGGACCAGCTGCGCAAGAATCTATCCAGCCAAATTGACGTCATCACCGCCCAGCCTCGCTCCGGGGCATGAGCTATCAGCCGGCGCATGAAGTATCAGGTCAGGTTTCACACCGCAGCCGAACGGGATATTGCCGAGCTGCTGGCTGAACTTGCGCCCAAGGCGGTGCCGAAACCGCGTTGCGATTTGTCAGCCGGATCATCGAATACTGTCTTGGCTTCGAAACCTTCCCCGAGCGCGGCATGCGCCACGACGATATCGCCCCCGGACTGCGTACGGTAGGCTGGCGGCGGCGGGCTACGATCGCATTCGAGGTGACCGGGACCACGGTCGTCGTCTTGCGTATTCTCTACGCGGGACGCATGCTTGAACTGCCTGACGAAGAGTAGCATCCGCGCCGACAGGCGGATGCCGCCTGCTCTAAGGGCGATTGCCCTGCGAGTTGCTGGGTTCTCCATAGACCGGCGTCGCAATCCCCTCCATCCGCGCCTTGATCTGCAGCGCCACATATTTCGAATAGAAGCGCGACAGCGCCAGATTGCCGCCGTGGAACCACAGCGCTTCCTGTGCGGTCGGCTTCCACATGTTGCGCAGCTCGCCTTGCCACGGGCCGGGGTCGCCCTTGACGCCGGAGCCGAGGCCCCAGCATGGGCCGACCTTGTCGGCGACCTCGCGCGAGACGATTTGCGCCACGGTCTCGTTCATCGACTGGTAGCCGGTGCAGGCGACGATGGCGTCGGCCGCGAGTTCGGTGCCGTCGTCGAAGAGGATGCCGGTCGGCGTCAGCGCCTTGATGCCGACGCCGCTGCGCAGGCCGATCTGGCCGTCGATGATCAGGTCGCTGGCACCGACATCGATGTAGTAGCCCGAACCGGTGCGGTAGGCCTTCATCAGCAGCCCGGTCTCGTCGTCGCCGAAGTCGATGGCGAAGCCGGACGCGCGCAGACGATCGTAGAAGGCCGCGTCGCGCGCCTTGATGACATCGTAGAACGCCCGCTGGCCGTGGGGCACCAGCGCGAACGGTGTCGAGGCGACGATCATGTCGGCCTTCTCGGTGGTGATGCCGCGCTCCAGCGCCTTTTCCGAAAAGATATCGAAGCCGACCTCCATCAGCGTGTCCGACTTGACCACCGTGGTCGGCGAACGCTGGATCATGGTCACCTCGGCGCCGCTCTCCCAGAGGTCGACGCAGACATCATGCCCCGAGCTTGCCGCGCCGATGACCGCGACGCGTTTGCCGCGGAACTTCTCGCCGCTGGCATATTGGCTGGAATGCAGCAGTTCGCCCCGGAAAGCGCCGGTTCCGGCCAAGTCGATCCGCCTCGGCGGGCCGTAGGCGCCGGTGGCGAAGACGATGTGCTTCGGCTTCAGCGTGATGCGCCGGCCGGCGCGATCGACCTCGACCGTCCAGACTTTCTCGGCCTCGTCATAGCTGGCGCTGACGCACTTTGTGGCGACCCAGTAATTGAGTTCCATGACGCGCGTGTACATTTCCAGCCAGTCGCCCATCTTGTCCTTGGGCGTGAACACCGGCCAGTTCTCAGGAAACGGAATGTAGGGCAGATGGTCGTACCAGACCGGGTCATGCAGCACGAGCGTACGGTAGCGGTTGCGCCAGGAATCGCCGGGCCGTGCGTTCTTCTCGATGACGATGGTCGGCACGCCGAGTTGACGGAGCCGCGCGCCCAGCATGATGCCGCCCTGGCCGCCGCCGATGACCAGGCAATAGGGCTGCTCGCCGGCGCCGAGGTCGCGGGTCTCGCGCGTCCTCGCCTCGGCCCAGGTCTCGCGTTCCGGATCGGCCTTGTGGCGGACACCGAGCGGCCGCGCCGGGCCCTTCCGCTCCTCGAACCCCTTGAGGTCGGTCATCGCCGTGAACAGCGTGCGGCAGCGTCCGTCGTTGAGGCGCATGATGCCCTGGCCCAAGGCCGACGCCGTCTCGAAGGTGAACCAGGCTTCTATCGTGCCTTCGTCCGCGCTGGCCTCGCCGCTGAGCTGCCAGGCGGTCGGCTTGGTCGTTGCCAGTGTGGCATCGAGCATCTCGCGGATCGCGGTGCGGCCTTCCATGGTCTTGATGTTCCAGGTGAAGGTCAGGAGGTCGCGCCAGTAGCAGTCGTCGGCGAACAGGTGAGTCACTGCCGCCGTATCGCCCGCCTCGAGCGCCTGGGCAAAGGAGGAAAGCCAGGTGGCCGCCTGTTTCGATGGTGCGATCTCGAGCATCTGTCGTTCTTTTCCTCTTCAAGTCGGCGTCGCCCCCTCACCCAGCCTCCGCTTCGCTCGGCTGACCTTTCCCCGAGGGAGAGGAGACTGTCGACGTCGGCACACTCTCTTCTCCCCCAACGGGGAGAAGGTGGCCGCGAAGCGGCCGGATGAGGGGGCCTTCAATCCCCGAGCGGCTCCATCTCCTTGCCTGTCCTGTGGATCTGGGCGTTGTATTTGATGCGGCGAACGGTTTCGCGGGCCGAGCCGTCGAGCTTGTAGGCGCAAGCCACCGCCATCAGATCGATCACGGCCAGGAAGGCGAAGCGCGACGCCGTTGGCTTGAGCGTGTCGGGATATTCAGGCACCGCCACCGTCAGCCTGACGTCGCAGGCACGCGCGAGGTCGGTGTCGGGCGCGGTCACGCCGATCGCGTTGGCGCGGTAGTGCCTGGCGAGTTCCACCGCTTCGATCACCTCTCGTGTGCGTCCTGTCGCCGAGATGGCGATCACCAGATCGCCGGGCTTCAGGGTCGAGGCGGTCATGCGCATCAGATAGGGGTCGCATTGGGCGCTGACGGTGATGCCGTAGCGGAACAGCCGGTACTGGGTTTCCTGCGCCAGCGCCGACGAGGAACCGCCGAGGCCGAACACGGTGACCTGGCGCGCCTTGGCGATGAGCTCGGCAGCCTTGACGAGCTGCGCCGGATCGAGCTGCCGCTCGGCCTCCTGCAGCGCCTGGCGCGCCTCGCCGAACACCGCATTCCAGAACGGCATGCCATTGTCGGCGCTCGCGGGCGCAGGCTTGCTCAGATAGAGCGCGCCGACGACGAGGCTCTGCGCCAGCTTCAGCTTGAAGTCGCGCACGCCGTCACAGCCAATGGCGCGGCAGAAGCGGGTCACGGTCGGTTCGCTGACGCCGGCGCGCCGGGCAAGCGCGGCGTTGGAAGCATCGACCGCGTATCGGACGTCGTCGAGCACGACATCGGCAACGCGCCGCTCCGCCGGGCGCAGCTCGGCGTAGGAATCCTTGATCAGCGAGATGATGTCGGGGATGCGCCTGACATGATCGTGTCCAGCGGCGTCGCGGCCGCCGGGATCGTCGTCGGAGGTCCGCCCGTCAGCTTCGGTCATTGAGCCTTCCCCTCGTGGGGCCGGAGTCTCTACCATGTCTGCATGCCGTCATCAGCTGTGCAATGGGGGTGCGAATGCTGCGCTTGTCTCGTGTTGCCCGCATGGCCTCGCCGGCCGAACGCCAAGTCCACTTTTCAGGAGTATGTAGGAAAGCAACATTCTTTTCAAGCAGCAGGAAAATATAACAAAAACAATATATTGCCACTCAAGACACAAACTGTAATGTTGCGCGTCGCCCTTCGCTTGACAGCAAAGTAGGATAGTTACAGAGGGATTCTCGCGCGATGACCCAGGGGCTCATCGCGCAATCTACGAGGGGCGCATGAACGCGGGCAGTGCAACCACCCCGAAGCCTGAAGCGGAGTTATCTGGCGGCACCAAGTCGCTGCTCGGTTGGTGAATCGTCCCAATTGCGGGCCTCGGCATGCAGCCGCAAATCGGCGCCGCCTGATTGACGTTGCGCCTTCGTTCAGGGACCGAATATCACAAGCTCGGTGAACGTCAGATCTCCAGGCGAGGGTGGTCTTGGCCCCTTGAAGTATTTCAGCCCCCTGTTGGGACGGTACCACCCGAACAGACCTGCAATCGGCTCCTTGGCGTCGACGACGCAAAGCAGGCTTCCGCTTCGCAAGAGAAAGCGCCCCATGGCACCGGCGTTCCGGCTCAAATCCGCGAGGGAGCGGCAATAGATGATCTGATAGCATGGGAGGAGACCGCGCAATATCCGGCGCGGCATCAACACCAAGGGAAACGCTGCTCCGTCGCAAATGCAAATCAATGACAGACAGCCCAGCGCGGAATGTTCAGTGAGTATGTATCTCTCACTGTCGGGCAGCATCGCCATTTCGGCAAGGTCGGGACGGACTTCGAGCACGCGACATGACCGCGGCACCGAATTCAAAGCCGGCAAGAAGGCAAATTGTCCGCTGGAAAAGAGGCGAAAGCCGAGCGCCCGGTTGGCCTTCAATGTCGCCGGCGCCGGCGAAATGTTCGTGTAGGTCACATCCCTTCGCTTGAGAACCGTCGCAACCAACATGGCGCCATAGGAACGGAATTCGGCATCGACGGACCAGCTTGAAAGGTTGCAGCGGATTTCATCGCCTTCCTGCCCCTGATAACGGGTATAAAGGGTCAGCACGACGCCGACGATCCTGCCAGCCTTCTCCAAAGCAAAGCCGTATTTTTCGAATTCGGCGACGGCAGGCCGCTGCGACAAACGAGTCAGCGCCTGTATCCAGTAACTCCGATCACGCTCCGGAAAGCCCCTGCACAGGCAGTCGACCACTCCTTCCCAATCAGCTTCGCGAATTGGCCGACAGCGAAGATCGGAAGGGAGAGCGCCAAGTACGGCCAAAAAACCAACTCCAGAATGCGACAAAGCCAAAAGATATTGTTGGTGAACAACGATTAATAATCCATGCCGCATTTAGACACGATTTGCCGCACTGGGGCGGCCTGCCGCTCCAGATGGACGACCTGGCGGACGGACCCCGGTTGGCGTATCAAGTCATTGTTTTCATGCCTGTCGCTGTCCCAAAACCACTGCGGGGCGACGTGCAAAAAGCACCGCCGGCCGGAGCCGGCGGTGCTCCCTGGACAGTCATATAGGGGCAGGACAGTCCAATGATCCCAAGGGATCGGTTTCAATGTCGGATCTTCCCTGGCCAGGGACATCGGCCGAACGGATGAATGATCGGAATATCGGATTTTCGGCAAGGACGCGCGGCGCGGCAGCGCTCGATCTGTGGCGCCCGCTGAAAACGAAAAAGGCCGGAAGGGGATCCGGCCTGTTCGCATCTGCTTGATTCCCCTGGAGGAAACTGGAGCGGGTGAAGCGATTCGAACGCTCGACCCCAACCTTGGCAAGGTTGTGCTCTACCCCTGAGCTACACCCGCTCGCGCGGCTTTTGGGCCGCAAGCCGCGCCTATATGGCTGAAGAGCGCGGCGATTGCAACAGGGAAATCGCAGGCTTTTTCGGCGGCGCCCGGCGGCGCAAACAGGGGCCCTCGCAACGGTGGCGGCTAACGGAATCATGTCTCCTGGTGCAACGGTCTTGTCTCGGCGGCGTCATTGGCCGTAAACGGCTTGACCGGAATCGTGTCGACAGGATGCCTGATGCCGAAAACCGAAGCAGAGCTTTTCGCCTTTCTCGCCGATCTCGGCATTGACGTCTCAACGCGGCGCCATCCGCCGCTGTTCACGGTCGCCGATTCCCAGGCGCTGCGCGGCGAAATCGCCGGCGGGCATACGAAGAACCTGTTCCTCAAGGACAAGAAAGACAATTTCTTCCTGGTCAGCGTCGACGAGGAGGCGGAGGTCGACCTGAAGCAGATCCACCATGTGATCGGCGCCACCGGCCGCGTCTCCTTCGGCAGGCCGGAGATGCTGATGGAACTGCTTGGAGTCGTTCCGGGCGCGGTCACGGTTTTCGGCCTGATCAACGATACGAAGCTGCGGGTCAAGGTCGTTCTCGACCAGGCGTTGATGAGCCATGCCGTGATCAACGCCCATCCGCTGACCAATGAGGCAACGACGTCGATTGCCGCCGCCGATCTCGTCAGATTCGTCGAGGCAACCGGGCACGATGCTGCTATCTTGAAAGTCTCGGCATAAGCGCCACATGGAGGGCGGAAAAGCCGGGATGGCTGAAAGACCGAATTCTGGAGACAAGACGTTGCGCCAGGCCGAAACCGGCGGCGCGACCGAAAGGGCGATGAGATGAGCGATAACAATCCATTTGGCGGCCAATTCGGCAGCAATGGCGGCCAGTACGCCACATCGGTGCAGTATGGCGGCACCGAGGCGGGGCCCGCGAAGGTCGCGCTTGGCGAGGCGCCGGCCGATGTCATCAAGGACACCACGACCGCTACATTCGCCGCCGACGTCATCCAGGAATCGCGCCGTCAGCCGGTGCTGGTCGATTTCTGGGCGCCGTGGTGCGGACCCTGCAAGCAATTGACGCCGCTCCTGGAAAAGGCGGTGAAGGCCGCCGGCGGCAAGGTCAAGCTGGTCAAGATGAATATCGACGATCATCCCTCGATCGCCGGTCAGCTCGGCATCCAGTCGATCCCGGCGGTCATCGCCTTCAAGGACGGCCAGCCGGTCGACGGCTTCATGGGCGCCATTCCCGAGAGCCAGATCACCCAATTCATCGACAAGGTCGGCGGCAAGAATGGCGGTGCGCCGCAGGTTGCCGAGGCGCTTGCGGCGGCGACGGAGGCGCGCGAGGCGGGCGATGCGCAGACAGCCGCCGACATCTATGACGCGATCCTGGAGCAGGCGCCGGAAACGATCGAGGCGATCGCCGGGCTGGCCGACCTCCTGTTCGAGGCCGGCGACGCCGAGGGCGCGGAAGCCGTGCTGGCGCGCGCGCCCGAGGCAAAGAAGGATGCGCCGCCGCTCGCCGCGGTGCGCGCCAAGAGGGCGCTTGCCGCGCAGGCTTCAGGGCTCGGCAACCCGGCCGAGTTCGAGCGGCGCCTGGCCGACAATCCAGGCGATCACCAGGCACGGTTCGATCTTGCCATGATCCAGAACGCCCAGGGCGAGCGCATGGCGGCGGCCGACAATCTGCTGGCGATCGTCAAGGCGGACCGTTCGTGGAACGACGACGGTGCCAGGAACCAGTTGCTGCAATTCTTCGAGGCCTGGGGGATGACCGACGAGGCGACGCTGTCGGCACGGCGCAAATTGTCGTCGTTGCTGTTTTCGTAAGCCGGCGCTGTTTTTTACCGTTGGCCTTGCGGCCGGCGATGGCTGCGCCAGATTAGTGCATGGGCCCCAAGAGCAGGCAGCGGTTTTGGACGACATGCACTAAAACAAGGACTTGAAGCGCATCGATCCGTTCAGGACGCGAAGCGCTTCGGGACAGGTCCGATCGACCTGCTGCGTTGGGCACAGGCGGACCGCAGGCATGGTGCGCTTCTCGACATGAAGCGATCGGAGGAACGAGGTGCAAGCGGGAAACGCGCATTACCGGCTGGGTTCGGACCTGCCGTCGACGATCCCGATCTTTCCGCTCGAAGGCGCGCTGCTGCTGCCGGGAGGCCGCATGCCGCTCAACATCTTCGAGCCGCGCTACCTGCAGATGGTGGACGAGGCGATCGCCGGGCCGCGGCTGATCGGCATGATCCAGCCCAGCCTCGACGGGGCTTTGCGTCCCCATGGCGAGCCGGAACTCTGCAACGTCGGCTGCGCCGGGCGCATCATCGCTTTTTCCGAGAGCGGCGACGGCCGCTATCTGATCTCGCTGCAAGGCGTGTGCCGGTTTCGTATCGTGCAGGAACTCTCCGTCAAGACGCCGTTTCGCCAGTGCCGTTTCGCGCCCTTTCTCACCGACCTGGACGAAGACCAGGCGGAGGCCGGGATCGACCGGCCGGCGCTGCTCAGGGCGTTCCGCGCCTATTTGCAGGCCAATGATCTGGAAGCCGACTGGGAAAGCGTCAGCCGCGCGGAAAACGCCATGCTGGTCAACGCGCTGTCGATGATGGCGCCCTATGGGCCGGCCGAGAAACAGGCGCTGCTCGAAGCGCCGGATTTGAAGACGCGCGCCGAAACGCTGATCGCCATCACCGAAATGGCGCTGGCGCGCGAGAATGAGGATTTTGGTTCGAGTTTGCAGTAAAGGTGTATCGATATTCAGGTGATGCCGGCCTGCAAATGGCAGCTTCCTGCGCTTCCGGCCTTCGCCGGCCGAAGCGCTCAGGAGCGGTGGTGGTGGTTAAGGCTACGGCCGGCGTAGGCCGGTGCTCACGTACCCAAACGTACGCTCCGCTCCGGTTCTCGGAATCCACCATTTTCGACTCGGCCTGACCTGAATCTAAACACACCTTAGGCTCTCAGTTGACCGGGAAAGAGGAAGCCGATGGCGGCGGATGGGCGTGACGGCAAGAAGATCGATGTCGATCCCAAGCTGCTGGAATTGCTGGCCTGCCCGCTGACCAAGGGACCGCTGGCCTGGGATCCGGAACGCGGCGAGCTCGTCTCACGGGTGGCAAAGCTTGCCTATCCGGTGCGCGACGGCATCCCGATCATGCTGCCTTCGGAGGCGCGGGCGATCTCGCCCGAGGACGTATTGCCGCCGCCTCCGCCGCGCCTGGGCGGACCGGGCTAGGGTATGTTGATATTCAGGTGAGGCCGGCCTGCGAATGGCGGTCTTCTGCGCTTCCGGCCTTCGCCGGCCGAAGCACTCATGAGCGGCGTGGCAGTTAAGGCTACGGCCGGCGTAGGCCGGTGCTCACGTACCCAAAAGTACGCTGCGCTCCGGTTCTCGAAGCCCACCATTCTCGACTCGGCCTGACCTGAATCTCAACACACCCTCCCCACAACAGCATCGGTCCTCTATTGAAAATTGCGCCCCTTGGGCATGACCCTTTCCGCCTTCCCCGACAGCGTCGCGATATCCCGCCGGTCGTTCTGCACGACAGGTGCGTTCTCCTCCAATAGCGTTGCCAGCCACGGCGTCAGGTCCTCGATCCTTTCGGCGACGATATGGATGACATCGGATTCCGACTGCAATTTGCCGGTGACGCGGACAAACCTTGCCCCCATGACGATGGGCCGGTAGCGAGTGAAGGTGCGCTCCCAGAAAATGACGTTGGCGACCGCCTGCTCGTCCTCCAGCGTCAGGAAGATCGCATTGCCCTTGCCCGGGCGCTGGCGCACGAGCACGAGGCCCGCAACGGAGACCCGCCGGCCATCGCGCACCGAAGGGAGGCGCGCATTGGGCGTCACCCCGATCCGGTCGAGCCGCTCACGCAGGAAGGCGACGGGATGCGCCTTCAGCGACAGGCCGAGCGAACGGTAGTCATGAATCACATGCTCGCCGAGCGGCATTTTCGGCAGCTTCGTCTCGGGCTCGAGATCGCGCAGGCGGATATTCTTCTGGTCGAACAGCGGCAGCATCTCGGCGGCGCTCTTGCCGTCGAGCGCGCGGACCGCCCACAGGGCCGCGCGACGGTCGAGGCCGATCGAGCGGAAGGCGTCCGCCTGCGCCAGTTTCTCGATCTCATCGACGTCGAGGCCCGAGCGCAGCCAGACATCCCTGACGCTCTTGTAACCGGAACCGCGCCTTTGGACAAAAGCCTCCATGCGGTCCTTGGAAAGCCCCTTGATCAGGCGGAAACCCAGCCTCACGGCATGATTGGTTGAGATGACATCACGCATTTCGGCGTGGCGACCGAGAATGCGGCCGGGATCGAAGGGCGATTCCTCCAGGGTACAGTCCCAGCCGGAGAAATTGACGTCAGCCTCGCGGATGTCGACGCCATGATCGCGCGCGTCGCGGACGAGCTGGGCCGGCTGATAGAAGCCCATCGGCTGCGAATTCAGGATCGCGGCGCAGAACACATCCGGGTAGAAGGTCTTGAACCAGCAGGAGGCATAGACCAGCAAAGCGAAGGAAGCGGCATGGCTTTCGGGAAAGCCGTATTCGCCAAACCCTTCGATCTGCTTGAAGCAGCGCTCGGCGAAGTCCTTCTGGTAACCTTTTTTCATCATGCCGTCGATCATGCGCTGGCGATAATTGCCGATGGTGCCGGTGCGCTTGAAAGTGGCCATGGCGCGGCGCAATTCATCGGCTTCGCCCGGCCTGAAGCCGCCGGCGACGATGGCGATCTTCATCGCCTGTTCCTGGAACAGCGGAACACCCAGCGTCTTGCCAAGAATCTCTTTCAGCTCCGGCTTGGGATATTCGGCTTCTTCCTTGCCCTGCCGGCGACGCAGATAGGGATGCACCATGTCGCCCTGGATCGGGCCCGGCCGCACGATCGCCACCTCGATGACGAGGTCGTAGAAGGTGCGCGGCTTCAAGCGCGGCAGCATCGACATCTGGGCGCGGGATTCGATCTGGAAGACACCGAGCGTGTCGGCGCGGCAGATCATCTTATAGACCTGCTTATCCTCCGGCGGCAGGGTGGCCAGCACATAGGGTTGGCCATACGGGTCTCGCGCATCCGGATAACGATCCGTAAGCAAGGTGAAGGCGCGCTTCAGGCAGGTCAGCATGCCGAGCGCCAGCACGTCGACCTTGAGGATCTTCACCGCGTCGAGATCGTCCTTGTCCCACTCGACCATCTTGCGCTCGTCCATCGCCGTCTTGACGATGGGCACGATCTCGTCGAGCCGGTCCCTGGTGATGACGAAGCCGCCGACATGCTGGGACAGATGCCTGGGAAAGCCCATGATCTCGTTGGCGCGTTCGATCACCTGCCTTGCCAGCGGGTCGGTGCGGTCGATGCCGCCGGCGTGGGCCTCCTTCTCGCCGAGCTCCGAGGTTGACCAGCCCCAAATCGAGCTGGACAATGCGCTGCGGACATCCTCGGACAGGCCCATCGCCTTGGCCACTTCGCGCAGCGCCGAGCGGCCGCGATAGCTGATGACGGCTGCGGCAAGTGCCGTGCGCTTGGCGCTGTATTTCGTATAGATGTACTGGATCACCTCCTCGCGCCGCTCATGCTCGAAGTCGACATCGATGTCGGGCGGCTCGTTTCTTTCCTCGGAAATGAAACGCTCGAACAGCGTATCGATCCTGTCAGGCCCGACTTCGGTGATGCCGATGCAGAAGCAGACGATCGAATTGGCGGCGGAGCCGCGCCCCTGGCAGAGAATACCCTGGCTGCGGGCGAATTTGACGATGTCGTGGACGGTCAGAAAATAGCGCGCGTAGTTCAGCCGCTCGATCAGAGCGAGCTCTTCCTCGATGCGCTGCGTTACGGAAGCGGGGACGCCCGCCGGATAGCGCGTGGCGGCCCCCTCCCTTGCCAATCGTTCGAGCTCGGCCTGTGGCCCGAGGCCCGATTCCGTCGGCTCGTCGGGGTAATTGTACTGGAGGTCGCTGAGCGAGAAGGTCAGTTCCCCGGCAAAGCGCAGCGTTTCCGCCAGCGCCCGCGGATGGCGGCGGAACAGGCGGGCCATCTCGACCGGCGGCTTCAGATGACGCTCGGCATTGGCGGCCAGCTCCAGCCCGACCTCGCCGACAGGCATATTGAGGCGGATCGCCGTCAGCACGTCCTGCAGCGGCCGCCGCTCGGCGCTGTGATAGAGGATGTCGTTGGTCGCCATCAGCGGCACGCCCGATGCATCGGCCATCGCCGCCGCCTGCTCGATGCGGAAGCGGTCATTGCCGCGATAATCCGGCGCAATGGCAAGCCGCAGGTTCCCACCGAACCGATCCCTGAGCCGGCTAAGCAATGCTAGATCATCGGCGCCCGATGTCAATTCGGGCAGGACGGCCAGCGACAGCAGATCGCCCCATTCGAGAAGGTCGCTTCGCTTTAAAAGCGTCGCGCCTTTCTCGTTTTCGTCGCGCAGATTGGCTTGCGTCAGCATGCGGCAGAGATGACCCCAGCCCTTGCGGCTCTGCGGATAGGCGAGAATATCCGGCGTGCCGTCGCAAAAAACCAGGCGGCAGCCGGGATGGTAAGGCAGCTTCTCGACCCTGGCCTGCTGCCAGGCGCGCACGACGCCGGCCACCGTGTTGCGGTCGGCCAGCCCGATCGAGGAGAAGCCGAGGAACTTGGCCGCGACCACCAGTTCCTCCGGCTTGGAGGCGCCGCGCAGGAAGGAGAAATTCGACTGGATGCCGAATTCGGCATAGGGAACGATGGTCAGCGCGTTCATGCGAAAACCCCATGCATGAACCAGCGCGGCGAAGCCTGCGCGGCGCCGTAAAGGCCCTGGCGGTAGAGCCAGTAGCGGCGGCCGTCGCTGTCCTCGATGCGGAAATAATCGCGGGTCGGCGCATCCTCGCCGCCCTGTCCCCGCCACCATTCCGGCGCGATGCGTTCGGGCCCTTCGGCGCGCGCGACGCGATACAAGGCCCGCCGCCAGCGGAAATTCATCGGCGGTCCCTCAGGCATTTCGGTGGCTGGCACTTCGATCGGCTCGGGCGAGCGGAACAGCCGGATCGGACGTTCTGGCGGATAGATCGTCATGGGCGGATTTCTGACCGGCTTCCTCGGCGGCGAGCTCCTCTCCGGGACTTCCGAGAAAGGGACAGTGGCGACGGCGCGCTCCGGCAGATGGCTCTCGACAGTGACCGGCCGCAGGACGGCGCCCTCGCCGAGGCGGGCGCAGATGCGGTCGGCGAACAGCGCGATATCGGCGTCGCAATCGTCCGTCTCGCCGGTCAGGTCCGCCTGCTGCATGTCGAAGGCAGCCGCCGACAGCACGCAGAGACGCACGAGGTCGAAGCCATAGCCGGCATCGATATCCTGTTCGAGCGCGGCCAGCCTTTCGTGGAACAGTTTCTGGATCAGCAGCGGCTCGCGCAGGGGACGCGAGGTGCCGACAGCGATGCGGCTGACGGCGCCGTCGACGCGAAAAAGCAACAGCGCCAGCCGTCTGGCGCCCTCGCCGCGGCGCTCGAGATCGGCCTTCAGCGTCGTCGCCAGCAGGCTCACCAGCCGCTCTATGTCATCGGTCAGCATGACTGGCTCAGCGAGATGGCGTTCGACCGAAAGCGGCGCCACCGGCAGGCGCGGCGAGACCGCCTCGTCGAGGCGGCCGAGCGCCTGGTCGAGGCGCAAGAGCAGGGTTGCGCCGAAGCGGCGGGCAAGCGGCGCGCGCGGTGCTGCCATCACGGCGCCCGCCGTACGCAGGCCGACGCTTTCCAGGCTGGCGCGGATGTCGGGCTCGATGCGAAGTGCGGCCAGCGGCAGGGGGGAAAGAAGCGCCTCCTCCTCGCCGCCCTGGACGATGTGGTCGCCGGCAAACCGCGCCGCCGCCCAGGCCGCGCCCGGCGTGGCGGCAAGGCCGGCGCGGACATCGAAACCCTGATGGAAAAAGCGCGCCAGTATGTCGTCCAGCATGGCGCGTTCGCCGCCGAACAGATGGGTGCAGCCGGTGACGTCGAGGAACAGGCCGTCGACCCCGTCGATCGCCACCAGCGGGGTGTAGCGGTCGCACCAGTCGGCAAGGCCCTCGAGCAGGCGGCGGTCGGCCTGCGGATCGGCCTCGACGACATCGATCGAGGGATGCATGGCGCGCGCATCGGCAATGCCCATGCCGCGCTTCAGGTGAAGCGCTTCAGCCCGCTCGTCGAGGGCCGATATGCGCTGGGCGTTGCGGTCGCGATGGCTGATCACGAGCGGTGGGTGAGATGGCGGCAGGTGCTCCGACGGCCGCGAACGCCAGGACCGCCCCAGACGCTGGCGCAGGATCCTTTCGGCGGCGAGATGCGGGAACCACAGGGACAGGATTCTTTGCCCGTTGCTCCCCGGCCCTTCTTTCCTCGAAAACATGCTCATCGGGGTTCCACTCCAGTGTGAATTGGCCAGGCAAGGCGGTGCGGCTCTTGCCGATGCCGACGGTGAAGGCGGGCCGGCCGATCGAGCCGGCGAGCGGCCCGGCGACCGTCTCGCGGCTTGCGGAAGACGCCGCCGATACGATGAGCCGGACGGGTGCGGCCGTCGGTTCGGCCTCGCCGGCCTGGCGCAGCAGGAACAGTGGCCGGCCGGCATTCTGCGCCCGGGCATGCAGCCGCCTCGTCGCGGTGAGGTCCAACCGCTGCGGGCTGCCGCGGATTTCGAGGATGACGGCGGCGAGCGCCGTCATCCTTGCGGCCTCCTCGGCGACCCACAGCGCATCGACAAGCCTCGGCGCCTCGGAAAACAGCAATTCTCCGGGTTCAATGCCGAAGGAGGTTTGAAGCCCCCTGGCATAGGGAAAGCCGGCCTCGCGAAAAATCTCCGATGTGCCGATCCACAGGATGGGCAAGCGCGGCTGCTGCTGCTTCAGGATCAGGCTGACAAGCGAAAGGGCAAAGCCGGCGACGGCTCCGGCATCGCGGGTTTCAGCGCCATGGATCTCGCTGAGTGCCGCCT
>NZ_NWQG01000123.1:0-14146 GCF_002529485.1 Mesorhizobium sanjuanii | reverse complement strand
GCTCGGCGGTGTGCAAAAAGGCATCGGGCGGCGCCATGGCGAGATCGCGCCGGACAATTGTCAGATTCCGGGAGGCGGCCTCGCCGTCAGACGGCAAGCCAGCCGGGGCCGCACCAGCCGGCGCCTGCAGGCGCTCGGGCAGCGTTCCCTCGATCTTCGCGATCTGGCGGCGCAAGGCAAAAACAGTCTCCCGCGCCACGGCGTTCATCGCCATAACGGTCAGCTTCCACTCACAGTTGTTCCTGTTATGTTCTTATAGATTCCAGAGGGCGAATGAAGAGTCAAGCGGAGTCGTGGGGAATTTATTCCTGTCCGGCCCGCACACATCCGGCGCCCCTGCCAGCTCATTTGCCTCGCCCGGCGCGAAAGCCTATATGCCCGGGAAAGGACAAAGCATGGCCCGCATCTACAAGACCCGCACCTGGCACGCCGAGCTTTCGCCGTCGATCGAGGAAATCGAGTTCCTGGCGCTGGAGGCCTATGCCCATCTGCCGGAGGATTTCCGCAAGCTGACCGGCGAGATCGTCATCCAGATCTCGGAATTCCCGACCGATGAGATCATGGACGATCTGTCGCTGGAAACGCCGTTCGACCTGCTCGGCCTGTTCGAGGGGCGCGGCATCGCCGAGCGCTGGAATCCGCAGACCGGCGAGGGGCCGAACCGCGTCACGCTCTACCGCCGCGCCATCCTCGACTATTGGGCCGAGAACGAGGAGACGCTGGGCGACATCGTCACCCATGTGCTGATCCACGAGATCGGCCACCATTTCGGCCTGTCGGACGACGATATGGAAAAGATCGAAGAGGCGGCGGAATAGGACCTACGTTTCGTCATCCTGGGGCGGAGCAAGGAGCGAAGCGACGCGGCGCAGACCCCAGGATCCATGCCGTGACGGTGGTGCAATGCTCCGGCGGTGCAGAACCGAACGCTCACCATCCGGTTCTGCGGTAACGGCAATCAGCCATCCCGATCGGTCGGTATGATCGCACTAATCTGAGCCGCCATGCTCTTCGGCAGAGGTAACGGCATGGATCCTAGGGTCTCCGCGACGTCGCTTCGCGACTGCTACGCCCTAGGATGACGAAGGACGAGCGACATGCCCTACCAGTCGCTGAGCTTGGTGTCCGGCCCGTATTCCTGGCCCTCGACATCCTTCACCACGGCCTGGCCGCAGCGCATGGACTTGGTCCTCTTGTCATAGGCATAGGTCGGCGATCCGAACAGGTGCCAGCCCTTGTTCAGCGCCGCCGTCACCTTGTGGCAGAAGCTGGAATCGTCCGGAGCGCTGAGAAAGCGGTAGAGTTTCATTCTTCGACCCTGTCGTGGTTGCCGTCGCCCGCGAGCACTTTGATTTAAGCATGATCTTTTCCGAACCGCAGGTTAGCGGAAGCAAAAACCGGTCTCCACTTTTCGCTTACGCGGTCCTTTGGTTCGGGACCATGCTCGATCATGCCCCGATGGCGGCGGCCTTTGCCAGCAGTTTTTCGGCCTGCGCCAGATGCAGTCGCTCGACCATCTTGCCGTTCAGCGCAATAACGCCCTTGCCGGCATTCTCCGTCAGCCCGAAGGCATCCTTCACCGCGCGCGCCTCGGCCACTTCCTCGGCGGACGGCGCGAAGGCATGGTTCGCCGCCTCGATCTGGGCCGGGTGGATAACCGACTTGCCGTCGAAGCCCATGGCGGCCGCCTCCGCGCATTCGCGCGCCAAGGCTTCAGAGTCGCGAAAATCGTTGAAGACGCCATCGATCAGGTCGAGGCCGCCGGCGCGCGCGGCCAGCACCATCTGCATCAGCCACGGCACGAGATAGCGCCGGTCGGGCGTCGCGCGAATGCCGGTGTCCTTGACCAGATCGTTCGTTCCGGCAACGAAACAAACCAGGCGCGAGGCCGAATCGCGCCCGAGTTCAGCAATTGCGCCGATGTTGAGCAACGCCTTGGGCGTCTCGATCATCGCCCAGAGCTTGACCTCGTCCGGAGCAAAATTGTCGTCGAGGACATCGCCGGCTTCCAGGATGTCGCGCGGCGTGCCGACCTTGGGCAACAGGATGCCGTCGGGCTCGCATTTGGCCACGGCCAGAAGATCGTCGGCGCCCCATTCGCTGGACAGGGCGTTGATGCGCACGATCATCTCGCAACGCCCGGGGCGGTCGCCGAAAATGCCAGCCAGTTTTTCCCGTGCGGAAATCTTGTCGGCCGGAGCAACGGCATCCTCGAGATCGATGATGACGGCATCGCAGGTGAGCCCCGGCAGCTTGGCCAGCGCCTTGTCGTTCGAGGCCGGGACATAGAGCACCGAGCGGTGCGGGCGATAGGTTTGCGTCATGTCCGATCTATGCCGCCTGCGGCGGGCTGAGGCAAGACGAACCAATCGTCGATGTCGGCGCCGCCCCTCACTGCCCTGCCGGGCATTTCTCCCCGTATAGTGACGGGGAGAAAGAGGCTGGCCGCAACCTTGGCATCCTTTCCGCGACTCTGGTGATTGGCGAAACCGTCGATGAGAGCGTCCCTCTCCCCGTCACTACGGGGAGAGGGTGCCGGCAGGCAGGTGAGGGGCAGCGCAGACATAGCAATGCCCACCTCTGCACAAAAACTGCACTCCCTTGCAGAAAATCTCCTCCGGTCCGCCCCGCCGTGTCCTTGCCGGTAATCCAAAGAGGTGGGCATGCAAGATCAAGGAAATCCCCGCTGGTGCCTGCCGTATCGGCTCCGAAACGAAGGCTGGTGGCTTGCCGACCCACCTGGGTCTCAGCCTCTCGCCACCGTCCTCCCTTTCCTCCCAACGCCCGCGCCCAGATTTCCCGGCCGGGCGATCGCGAAAGTCCTGATATGACATCGTATCTCACGCCGAGCTATTGCAGCCGCTTCGGCGTCGCCGTGCTGCTGGCCGCACTGGCGGATTTCCTCTTCTACGGCCAGCCCGCCGGCATCAATTTCTTCCTGTTCGCCATGCTGATCGCCGGTGCGGTGGTGGCCGTGCATCCTTCCGCCTTCAGCGACGTGAGGGTCTGGTTGAAGCCAACAGCCTTGCTGGTCGCGTTGCTGCCGCTCGCCGAAAATGTCAGCCTCCTGTCCGTCTCTATCGGGCTTGCGGCCCTGGCTGTCTTTGCGCTTTCGCTGACCGGGCGGTTGCGGCGCAACCTTGCCCGCATTGCCGGCCAGCTCCTGGCCTTCGCGTTCGCGGCACCCTTTCGGTTCGCTTATGACTTCTTTCGCTGGCGCAGGGCGGCGCGACAGCTTGGCCAGCGCCGCATCCGTTTCGCGGCAATCGCCGTCTGGATCATGCCGCTGGTGCTTGGCGTGGTGTTCCTCGCGCTGTTCGGCGCCGCCAATCCGGTCATCGAATATTGGTTTTCGCTGATCGACCTCTTCGCACTGCTCAAGCTCATCCAACTGCCGCGGCTGTTCTTCTGGCTGGTCGTGCTTGCCGGCGTCTGGGCATTCCTGCGGCCGCGCCTGCCGCGCTTCCTCCGGCGCATCCCGCGTCTGACGCCGGCTGCCAAGGTGCGGCCGCAGGCAAAAGCCGCCACCACGATCGAGGATATCGTTTTCGGCAAGGCCGCGATCTTGCGCGCGCTCATCGTCTTCAACATCCTGTTTGCGGTGCAGACCGGGCTCGACGCCGCCTATCTCTGGGGCGGCGCGGCACTGCCCGACGGCCTGACCTACGCCGCCTATGCGCATCGCGGCGCCTATCCGTTGATCGTCACGGCGCTGCTTGCCGCCGGCTTCGTGCTGGCGGCGCTGAGGCCCGGCAGCGACACATCGGGCGATCGGCTGATCCGCACCCTGGTCTATGCCTGGGTGGCGCAGAACATCGCGCTGGTCGTCTCGTCGATCCTGCGGCTCGACCTCTATATCGGCATCTATGCGCTGACCTACTGGCGCGTCGCCGCCTTCGTCTGGATGGGGCTGGTGGCGGCGGGCCTTGCCCTCATCATCGCCCGCATCGCGCTGGAAAAATCCAATGAATGGCTCTCTTCCGCCAATCTTCTGACGCTTTCAGCGACGCTCTATGGCTGCTCTTTCATCAATTTCGCCGCGCTGATCGCCAACTACAATGTCGACCATTCCCTCGAAATGACCGGCCAGGGCATTTCACTCGATGTCGGGTACCTGCATTCACTCGGCCCAGCCGCGCTGCCGGCACTCGATCGCTTCATCGAGCAACAGAGCAAGACGATTGCCGTCGGCTGGCCCAGTTACCGTACTCTCCTTGCCGTGCATAAATCGGATAAAGCCCGCTACCGCACTGCTCAGGAAAACTGGCGCGCCTGGAGCTTTCGCGACTGGCGGCTTCTTCGCTACCTCGACAGGCAAGGCCCGTTCGTGGTTCCTGACGGTTTCGAATCCTTCGTGCCGGGCCGCTGACAAATGCCGCATCACATCCTCGTCGCCGACGACGACCCGCATATCCGCGAGATCATCTGCTTTGCGCTGGAAAAGGCAGGGATGAAGACGTTTCCCGTCGCCGACGGCGCGGCCGCCTTGCAGGCGATCGAGCGCCGCGCGCCGGATCTCGTCGTGCTCGACATCGGCATGCCCGAGATGGACGGGCTGGAAGTGTGCCGGCGGCTCAGGCAGCGATCCGATGTGCCGGTGCTGTTCCTGTCCGCGCGCGACGAGGAGATCGACCGCATCCTCGGACTGGAAATGGGCGGGGACGACTATGTCACCAAGCCGTTCAGCCCGCGCGAACTGGTCGCCCGCGTCAACGTCATCCTGCGGCGCGCCCGCCCGGCGCCTGTCGAGATCGACGAGCGGCAGCTCTCGCATGGCAGGCTCACTCTGGCGCCGGCCAGCCACGCCGCCAGTTTCGACGGCAAGCGGCTTTCGCTGACCGCGATCGAATTCTCGATCCTGAAAGGTTTCCTCGCCCGGCCGGCGCATGTGCTCGACCGCGAGACGGTGATGGCCAGCGCCTATGCCGGCAATATCCATGTCGCCGGCCGTACCGTCGACAGCCATATCCGCAACATCCGCGCCAAGCTGGCGGCGGTCGGCTGCGAGGATGCGATCGAGACCGTGCACGGCGTCGGCTTCCGGCTCGGCAAATGCGGCGCGTGAGCGCGCAAAAATGGATCGGCACCAAATGGCGGCCGCGCCTGGCCACGATCGTTGTCGCCATCCTGATCATGGTGATGGCGCTGCCGCTGGTCGGCCTGTTCTTCTTCAGGCTCTACGAGAACCAGTTGATCCGCCAGACCGAGGCGGAATTGATCGCACAAGGCGCGGTGCTCGCCGCGATCTATGCGCAGGACGTGCGCGAGGCCGGCATTCCGGCCGAGAAACTCGGCGCGCTGATGCCCGCCATGGAGAGCGAATATACGAGCAGGAGCACCGAGCTCGCCTCCCGCTACCGGCCGATCGAGCCGAGTCTCGATCTTGCCTCCGACACTGTCCTGCCGACCCGGCCGGCGGCGGCGGCCGCCAGTCTCGATCCTGCCTTCGCGGCGATCGGTTCGCGTTTGTCGGACATTCTCGCCGAAACGCAGAAAACCACGCTGGCCGGTTTCCGGCTGCTCGACGCAAAAGGCGTTGTCATTGCCGGGCGCGAAGAGGTCGGCCTGTCGCTCGCCGATGTCGCGGAGGTTCGCGAGGCGCTTGCCGGGCGCTATGCCAGCGCGCTCAGGCTGCGGATCCCCGACCAGCCGGCGCCACCGCTCTATTCGGTCAGCCGCGGCACGAAGGTCCGCGTCTTCGTCGCCATGCCGGTCGCTGTAGACGGCAAGGTCGCCGGCGTCGTCTATTTGTCGCGGACGCCGAACAACATCGTCAAGCATCTCTATGGCGAGCGCGGCAAGGTAACGCTCGCGGCCATCGCCGTTCTCGGCGGCACGCTGCTCATCGCCTTCGTCTTCCTGCGTACCGTCAGCCGGCCGATCTACGCGCTGATGGAGCGGACAGGGCGGATCGCCGCCGGCGACCGCACGGCGATCCGGCCGCTCGACCACCACGGCACGCGCGAGATGGCCGAGCTTTCGGCGGCTTTCCTCGACATGGCCGAAAAGCTGCATGCACGCTCCGACAGCATCCAGACCTTCGCCACCCATGTCTCGCACGAGCTCAAATCGCCGCTGACGGCGATCCAGGGCGCGGCCGAGCTGCTGCGCGATTCAGGCGCCGCCATGGACGAGGCCGAGCGGAAGCGGTTTTCGAACAATATCGTCACCGATGCCGGGCGGCTCAATCTGCTGGTGCGCCGCCTGCTCGAACTGGCGCGCGCCGAAAACCTCGCCCCCAGCGGCGAAACCACCTCGATCGGCGCAGCACTGGCGCTGCTGCCCGTGGACAAAGGACTGGCGGTCCATGTCGAGGCGGGCGGCGACATCGGCCTGCGCATCTCGGGCGAGAACGCGGCGATCGTGCTTGCCAATCTGATCGACAATTCGGCGCGCCACGGTGCGAGCGCGGTTTTGCTCGCGGCAAGCAGCGCTGACGGCAAGGCGACAATAATGGTGAGCGACGACGGTGCCGGCATTTCGCCGAGCAACCGGGACCGCATCTTCGAGCCATTCTTCACCACGCGCCGCGATTCCGGCGGCACCGGCATGGGGCTCGGTATCGTGCTGGCCCTCCTGAAAGCGCATGATGGCACGATCCGGCTGGTTGACTCCGGGCGCGGCACGCGCTTCGAGATCATTTTGCCGGTTGCGTGAAGGATGCGAGCGGCGGATCGGAGAAGAAAGTGCGCTACGACATCGTCATCATCGGCGGGGCCATCGTCGGCTCCTCGGTCGCCTATTATCTGCGCGAGGAGGGATTTTCGGGCTCGATTGCGCTGGTCGAGCGAGATCCGCAATTCGCCCATGCGGCGACGACGCTGTCCTGCGCCTCCATCCGCCAGCAATTCTCGATCCCCGAAAACATCCGTCTGTCGCAGTTCACGCTGAAACTGTTCCGGCGGCTGACGGAGGTTTTTGGCGCTGATGCCGATATCGGCTTTCGCGAGGGCGGCTATCTCATTCTGGCCGGCGAGAACGGCCTGCCGATCCTTAGAGCGAACCACGAGGCGCAGATGGCCGAAGGCGCCGACATTGTGTTGGAAGATGCCGACCAGCTCACGCGCAGGTTTCCGTGGCTGTCGGCAGAAGGCATCACCGCCGGCGCCTATGGCCGCAGCGGCGAAGGCTGGTTCGACGCGCATGCGATGCTGATGCTGTTCCGCAAGGCGCTGCGCGAGAAGAAGATCGATTTCATCACAGCCGATGTCACCGGCATCGAGCGGCAGGGCGATCGCGTCACCAGCGTCAGCCTCGACAATGGCGAGAGGCTCGAAGCCGGCATCGTCGTCAACGCCGCGGGGCCGAATGCCGGCAAGGTGGCTGGCATGGCCGGGCTTTCGCTGCCGGTCGAACCGCGCAAGCGCAACGTTTTTGTCTTCGAGGCGCGCGAGAAATATGCCGACATGCCGCTGCTGGTCGATCCCTCCGGCATCTATGTCCGGCCGGAAGGCTCGGTCTACATCACCGGGGGCGCCGAGCCGGAAGAGGGCGACGGCCCGGCTGATCCCAAGGATTTCGAGCCGGACTGGCCGCTGTTCGAAGAGGTGATCTGGCCGGTGCTGGCGACCCGCATTCCGGCCTTCGAAGCGATCAAGCCGACACGCGCCTGGGCCGGCCACTACGACTACAACACGCTCGACCAGAACGCGGTGATCGGCCCGCATCCTGAGGTGACGAATTTCCTGTTCGCCAACGGGTTTTCCGGCCATGGCCTGCAGCAGGCGCCGGCGGTCGGCAAGGCGCTGGCTGAGCTGATCGTGCATGGCGGCTACAGGACGGTGGATTGCTCGGCGTTTGGGTATGAGCGGGTGGCTGAAGGAAGGGCGTTTCGGGAATTGAATGTGATCTAACGCAGGCGGGACAGCGCCCCCCTCTGTCCTGCCGGACATCTCCCCCACATGGGGGGAGATCGGCCGTCATCCCGGCCTTCGCCAATCGCCAACGTTGCAGGAATGAGCGGAGCGCTCAAGCTGCCAATCTCCCCCCTCGTGGGGGAGATGCCCGGCAGGGCAGAGGGGGGCGCGAAGGATCGCTACGGCTATGCCGCCACCCGGCTGCCCGCATCCACATACGCCTGCAGCCAACTCAATACCCGGGCCCAGCCTTCGGCATGCTCGGCTGCCGCCTCGGTGAGGCCGGCGAAGCCACCATGGCAGACGGTGAGGCGCGTGCCGCCAACGATCGGTTCGAGCAGATAGGCGACCGTCGTTTGCCGCCGGCCAAGCGTCGGGTGGTCCCAGTCATAGCGCCTCGTCTGCACGATCCGGCGTGGCGCCTCGATCTCGAGAAACTCGCCTCTGGCCGGCAAGTCCTTGCCGTCAGCCGTCCTGACGATGACGCTCCAGCGACCGCCGACGCGCAGGTCGGCCGACCAGCCGACCATCCGGTAGGTATCGGCCGAGCCCCACCAGCGCTCGACCTCGTCGGTGACGAGCGCCGCGAACACCTGCTCCGGCGGCTTGGGAATTTCGGCCGAGGCCATGACCGTCTCGCTATTCGCCATGGCCTGCGCCGTTCTATGTTCGAGGATCATTTCCAACCTCCGTCAACGGTTGTTTCGCCACCGAAACAATTGCCTTAGCCCTTCGAGGCCGGGCGCGACAGGCCTTTGCCGGTTTCCAGCAGGCTCTTCAGGCTGGACAGGACCAGCGGCCAGCCCTTGGAGACATGCTCCAGCAATTTGTGAGGACCGTCCGCCTCATGGGTGACGGCGAGCTTCATCATGTCGCCTTCCTGATCGATGACGAAGGTGCAGCGCGTGTAGCCATCGGCCTTCACCTCCGGCATGAATTCATTGCGCCATTTGATCACCAGGCGCCTCGGCGGATCGATATCGAGGATCTCGCCGCTGTCGGTGACGCGGCCGTCGGCGTAGGCCATCTTCCATGCCGAACCCTTTTTCCAGTCGCTCTGCATCTGGGCGCCGAGGAAATATTGCTGATGGAACTCCGGTTCGGTCAGCGCTTCCCAGAGCCTTTCGGGCGTCGTGCGGATGTAGGTGACATAGGTGAAAGCGTTGCTCATCAGTCTTCCCTTTCAAGACGTTTCTTCAGATCGCTGAGGGCGTTCAGCCGCCCCCGCTCGAATTTGCCGATCCAGCGTTCGGCGATCTCGTTGATGGGAACGGGGTTGAGGTAATGCTCCTTCTCGCGCCCCTTGCGGATCGTGGCGACGAGGTTCGCCTCCTCGAGGATCGCCAGATGCTTGGCCACCGCCTGGCGGGTCATGTCCATCTCGGCGCACAGCGCACTCAGCGTCTGCCCGTTCCTGGCATGCAGGCTGTCCAGCAATTGCCGGCGGGTCGGGTCGGCCAGGGCGCGAAAGACAGCATCCATGCTCATGGCTTTAATATGCAACCATTTGGTTGCATGTCAAGGCGCCGCGCAGATCACGAAAAGTTGGCTGCCTCGTCGAGCGATTGCGGGGTGCGGAGATCCGGTGGAAAGCGTCAGCCCTTGCGGCTGAACCAGAAGGCGTCCGCCATGCGCGTCATGCCGATGCGTTCATAGAAGCCGACGGCGTCGGGCATGGAGATAAGGCTGACGGCGACCGATGGTCCGAGCTGCCGGCGTGCCTCGTCCATCAGGCCCTTGCCGACGCCAAGCCCCTGCGCCGCCTGGGAAACGGCAAGGTCGGAAATATAGCAGACCCAGGAGAAGTCGGTGAGGCCTCTGATAACGCCGATCAAGGGCTTGCCTTCGATGTCGAGGCGCGCCGTCAGCACCAGATTGGCGCCGGCAAGCATCGCCTTCAAGCGGGCTTGGTCATCGACCGGGCGCGTCTCGCCGAGGCCGGATTCCACCAGCACGCGGCGGAACTCGGCCGCATCCAGGGTCGGCTCGCTGGCATAGAGGACGTGCTGTTCGCTCATGGCAGCCAGATTGCAACAAGGAGCAGCGATTTCGAAGCCATTTTTTGCTCGCCCTTTGCTCCGCGGCTGTGCACAAACAGTTGCCTTTTATTTGCCCGCGGCTTTGTGTAAACCGGCGGCAGCAAATCCCCCGCAACGAAACTCGGGCAAAAAACCATGGAAAAATTCACCAAGCTCACCGGCGTCGCGGCACCCATGCCGATCGTCAATGTCGACACCGACATGATCATCCCCAAGGATTATCTGAAGACGATCAAGCGCACCGGGCTCGGCACCGGCCTGTTCGCCGAGATGCGCTACAAGGATGACGGTTCGGAAAACCCGGACTTCGTGCTCAACAAGCCGGCCTATCGCAAGGCGCAGATCCTGGTCGCCGGCGACAATTTCGGCTGCGGCTCGAGCCGTGAGCACGCGCCATGGGCGCTGCTCGATTTCGGCATTCGCTGCGTCATCTCGACCTCGTTCGCCGACATTTTCTACAACAACTGCTTCAAGAACGGCGTGCTGCCGATCACCGTCAGCCCGGAAGACCTGGAAAAGCTGATGGACGACGCCTCGCGCGGCTCCAACGCGACGCTGTCGGTCGACCTCGAAGCCAAGGAAATCCGCGGACCGGACGGCGGCGTGGTCAAGTTCGACCTCGACGACTTCAAGCGGCACTGTCTCTTGAATGGCCTCGACGACATCGGCCTGACCATGGAGAAGGCCGGCGCCATCGCCTCGTTCGAAAAGAAGAACGCCGAGCTGCGCCCCTGGGCCTGAACCCTTCGTCATCCTCGGGCCTGACCCGAGGATCCATGCCGCGACATCAGCCAAGGCATACGACGAAACAGAACTCTGCACCGCTGCAGCACTCGTATGTCATGGCATGGATCCTGGGGTCTGCGCCGCGTCGCTTCGCTCCTTGCTTCGCCCCAGGATGACGAAGACGCGAAGGCTTTGGCCAATCTCCAAAGTGTGAATGGTTTCCTGCTCCGCCGGCCATTCGAGTGCAGTGGTGCGGACTGGCGTTTCGACTCCGGCCGGCTATGATCTGACGAAAGGAGGATCGCCATGACACGTTCGCTTGTTGCCGGCGCCTGCGCGCTGGCATGGATTCTCATGCCGGTGGCTGGCGCGCATGCGCAGACCGACATGGTGCTGGTGCCGGCTGACGATGCGTCCAACGGCGCCGCCGACCAGGACGCGTCGAGCAATGCGGCGCTGGCCGACAATGACAGCCAGGGGCCGATCCCGTTCGAGGGTGGGCAGCTGACTATCACCCAGCACGAAGAGTATGGCGAGAAGGTGCTGACCTATGACGGCAAGCAACTGGCGAGCAACTACGACGTCTTCTTCGACAAGGTCGTCAAGGTCGGCGGTGTCGATGTGGCTCTGGTCGATGTCGGCGACGGCGGCAACCAGTGCGGGCCGGCCAAGCTGATCGTGTGGAAGCCGGAAGGCGGCACGATCCAGGCCACCACCGTCGAGCAGGATGAATGCGGCGCGCCGCCGGCGGCGGTGTCCGACAACGCCATTTACTTCGTGCCCTATCTCCTGCCGGGCGATTCGAAGCCGGCGCTGCAATGGTCGCCCACCGAGGGGCTGACGATTTCGGGAAATCTCGCCTACATGCCGGAGCCCGGCACCGACTGGAAGGATGTCGACCCGGCGAAATACGACAACATCATCGATGCCTTCCACAATGCGGCCGTCTACAAGCAAGCCGAGACTCTGCTGGGCAAGGAAATGCCTGACATGGCGACCAGCCTGCTGGTCGGCGGCGGCACGCAGAAGGCAGCATCTGGCGCCTTCTACGCCAGTGGCTGCGTGCCGCATGATTGCGGCGGCAATGACGGCTTCATGGCGGTCGACCCGGTGAAGCACGCGCTTTATTTCGCCCGCCGCGGCGACAATGGCGAGCCGGATGCCTGGCCGGCGGTCAAGACCTGGCCGGCCGACATCAGGGAGGCGCTGGACAAGGCGCTGGGGTCGGGGAATTAGCTGTGGCGACGGAGCAATCGCACACCTTCGTCGCCCTCTGACTTGACCTGGGCGATTATATATTTGACAGACCCGGTGACGAAGCGAGGACGCGATGATATGAATCGCGCATGGACCAATTTATCGAACGGTTTGCGAAGGAATGGCCCGTGATAAGCGGTGCGCCAGCGTCGTTTGGCATCGCGGTCGCCATAGTTGGAACCTCAATCTGGTTGGCGCTTCGTTGGCAGTATGGCGCGCGGCTAACCCATCGCGACGATGAGATAGCCGCCTATAGGCGCAAACTGGATGGCGCTTCGCCGGACGAGGCAGCCCAAAAAATCGCAGCGCTGGAAAAGCGGCTAGATTCGTTCACATCGGTTCCTATCGAGGAACTACAGAGAAACCTAACCCATGCTGAAGCCGTGGCGCGTCAAAACCAGATTCGGCAGTTAGTCGATCAATATTTGGAAACCAACACGGAGCCGCCCGCCGATGCGTGGCTCAATGCTCAATTGGAAAAGCTTGGGAAGACATGGCACGCCATCAACAAGGGTACTCACTACGAGACGTTCGAGCCTGCCCGTTGGGGTTAGCTTCATAAGTGGAGATAGAGCGCAACGCTCCCCACTCCCGTTATCCACATGTGTGACACACAAGATGTTGGGGTCACAAAAGCTACGCAAACGAATCCTTGACGGCGCAAAACGATTCGCCTTTTATAGGCCATGCGTTCCTGTTGAGAGCGCGACCGGAAAGTTCTGAGCCCGGTCTTTTTTCCCGGATTTTGTGCGTTTTGCCCGCATTCGCGCTCTTCGTGCGCGGCTGCTGACGCATGTCGTTTTGGGAAACCTGGGAGAATTGTCGGACTGGAATAAATTGCCTGTTAACACCAAAACTTGTGTTTGCAGGTAGGCCCGGGGCTAAGATAATTTAGCAATTCCCTTTTTCGAAGATTCGAAATGGGGAAATAATTGCAGCGGGCTCGTCGCCAAACAATACCCGCTGCAACTGATCAAACAAGGAGACCTATTATGCAGCCGCCATAGTTTTATGCACTTCCCGGAGAAAGCCGATTGCAACGGCCCAATCCGGCAGCCACCAGAGGGTGGCAGGAGTTCGAAGCGCGAATGCTTCGTTCTCCACCTAGCCCGAAGAATCTAGCATAGCGCCGAGTCAGTGGTCAAACGGCCTTGTCGTCGTGTCCCGCATTATTTTTCTTAGTCGGCTTATCGTTGATGGCGGGCCTCTTCGTCACCCTCCTAAGTGCTTCATTCAACGGTTCTTCGGAATCGACGGTTTCGAGCTTGCGGGCAAGGTCGCGGAACTTCTCTACTTGACTCTTTTCTTTGGCAGTAGCCTTCATTTTTTATGACCTCTAAGGGAAAGATACCGGAACCGTATTTCATTGCCTACTTCGATGAGGCTGGCGACCCTGGAATTAAAACGGTTGCCCCGATTGACCCGAACGGCGCGAGCGAATGGTTCTCTGTAGGCTGCGCAGTTATCCGCGCCACCAATGAACCGAACATGGTCGGCCTGATTCGCGATATCAAACGGTCGGTCTTTTCGACGCAAAGCCCAGATCTCCATTTTCGCAACCTAGCCGAACACAAAAAGAAGTCTGTATGCGATGCGTTGGCTGCCACCAACATACGCTTCTTCGTCGTCGTTTCGAACAAGAAGAACATGCGGGACTATCACAACCCACAAGCTGAGGCCGTTTCGCTCCACCCTCACAACTGGTTCTACAACTACTGTATCCGCATTGCCTTAGAACGTATCAGCGAATGGTGCGCAGCGCGGTCAACCCTCGAAGAGGGCGGGCCTATGCATGTAAAACTAGTGTTTTCGAGGCGCGGCGGTCACTCCTATCGCCACGTCGAAACGTACACCGAATTGCTGTCGATTCAGGCCACAAAAGGCAATGTCTATCAAACAGCTAGGATACCAGATTTTCGAGTGATCGATCACAGGCTTATTGAAGTGATCGATCACAACAAGAGTGCCGGTTGCCAGATAGCCGACGTGGTAGCTAGCGCGTTCTTTCAGGCAGCAAATGCCGGCTCGAAGCGGTGGAACACCTCTTACGCGAAAGCTCTAGCGCCGCGTGTCGCTAGAGACGCCAACCGGCGATGCGCAAACTTTGGCGTGACGCTGTTACCGTGGCGGAACTGGAAGCTAAATCTCACAGTTGCCCAGAAGGAAATCTTCCGCTTCTACGACTACGACATATGAAAAAGTGGCGGGCCCCGGCCTCGTTGCCATCAGGGGCTTATAGGCCACCATCCAAGTGGGCGACCGTCCGTC
>NZ_NWQG01000122.1:0-17262 GCF_002529485.1 Mesorhizobium sanjuanii | reverse complement strand
CTGCCGTGTCTATGACACGGCCCGAGGTGGTTCCGGCGTTTCCCGCCACTGGACAATATAGTCCTCTCTTTGCAAAAAAACAAGTTGAATCAAGGATTTAGATAACCCTTTGGCGGGACTCGTTTTTTCCGCCTTCGATGCTCATATTTCCACAGCGGAAGCGTCAATTGAACCGGCTTGCGAGAGTGCCCTCGCTTAGCCTCACACAGCTCTCCGATAAGTCAGGCGCTTCCCCTTGGCGCCCTTCAAGGCGATGAGCGAACGCACGTTATCCTCGATCCCCATGGCCGAACGGTTCGAATAGCGGAAATCCAACTCTGCCAGATAGCGGTGCAGATGGTGTTCGGCGCAATGCTGATAGACGCCCTTCATGCCGCGCTTGAAGATCGAATAGTAGCCTTCGACCGTGTTGGTATGGACGAGGCCGCGAACGTATTCCTCACGGCCATGATTGACGGTGCCGTGCGCCGCGAACTCGGGGCCGATGTTGTCATATACGCGCGCCTCGTCCGACATGAAAACGCTTTCCTTGTGGATGTTCGCATTGACGATAGGCAGGACGCGGGCAACCGTTGCGCTATCGATGTGGAACGAGCGGGCAGCGCCGCCGCGTTCCACAAGGGTAAGGACAACATTCTTGTGCGCGCCACTCGGACCGACAGGAACGTCCGCGAGACGGCCAATGTAGGTTTCGTCAACCTCAACGAACTTGCCCACGCCACCCATGGGCGTGAAGTCATCCGAGCGCATGGCTTCACGAATGCGATGGCACATGAACCACGCGGTCTTGTAGGTGATTTCCAGAGCGCGGTGCAGTTGATGAGCCGAGACACCCTTCTTGCTGGCGCACATGGCATGAAGAGCCTGTAGCCAAATATGCAGCGGCAGATGGCTTTCCTCGAAGATGGTGCCCATGCGAACCGTAAACTTCTTGCGGCAATCCGAGCACTTGTAGAGGCCGTGGATTTCGACGCCGTTCGGGTTCTTCTTGGAAGGCTTCGTGCGACCGCCCTTCAAGGCGTAGTGCTTTTCCATCGAACCACAGTGATGGCAAACCGGACCCTGCGGCCACAGCATGCCCTCTACATGTTCAAATGCGGCGGCTTCGTCGTGGAAGTAGGGGCGGGACAAAACGGACATGGCGATAACTCCTTGGATTCGTTATCGCATATCTGTTGGGTCTGTCAAATATATAATCGCCATGCAAGCAGAAATTGCAGTGGCCGCCGAAGCTGCCGCTCTCCCGTCGCAGGGCTAAGGAGTGGTCCGCGTAGCGAAGGGGAAGCCATTGCCTGGCTTTCCGAACGACGAATGCTAGGCAGAGGGGCCGCTCCGCCGACATCAGAGGTATTGCACCGCCTATCCATCTGTGTTGGTCCATGGCGGGACCGGCGTCTTCCCTGCAAAATAGTCACAACCAATGCGAGGACACCATGCGCAAACTGATCTCCACCGGTTCGCCCTTCGAAAAAACCGCCGGCTATTCGCGCGCGGTGGTGCAGGGCGACTGGTGTTTCGTGTCGGGAACAACCGGCTACGACTATGCGACGATGACGATGCCGGAGACGGTCGAGGCGCAGACACGCAATTGCCTGGCCACGATCGGCAAGGCATTGCAGGATGGCGGCTTCGAGATGGCCGATGTGGTGCGGGCGCATTATTACATCACCGACCAGGCCTTCGTGGATGTCGTCTTCCCGATCCTCGGCGAGACCTTTGGCGAGATCAGGCCGGCGGCGACGATGATCGTCTGCCAGCTCAACAAGCCGGAGATGAAGATCGAGATCGAAGTCACGGCGCTGCGGCGGACGGTGCGATGAAAGTCCGGCGCATCGTAGCCAACATCGAAACGCAGGACATCGCGGCGGCGAAGCGCTTCTACCAGGATGTGCTCGGCCTCGATCTCAAGATGGATCTTGGCTGGATCGCCACCTATGGCTCGCAGGAGACAATGACGGTGCAGGTCAGCTTCATGGCCCAAGGCGGCTCCGGCACGCCGGTGCCGGACCTGTCGATCGAGGTCGACGATGTCGATACGGCGTTTGAGGCAATGAAGGCCGCCGGCTTTGCCATCGAATATGGACCGGCCGACGAGCCCTGGGGCGTGCGGCGCTTCTATGTGCGCGATCCCCTGGGCAGGCTGGTCAATATTCTGTCGCATAACTGACGGACGCCGTAGGGCGGCGACACTGGCGCGAAGGATTGCGGCATCATTCCAGCTTGGGTTCCTCGCCCCCACGAAAGTGGGGGAGAGGTGGCTCGGCGAAGCCGAGACGGAGAGGGGGACCGCGCCCTACGAAAGCCCCCTCTCCGGCCGCTTCGCGGCCACTTCTCCCCCGCGTTGCGGGGGCGAGGAACCCAAGTCTTGCGAGGCCGAGCAGGTCAGAGGATGTCGCAGCGTTCTTCCTCCCCTTGCGTGCCGGCCGCTTGGCGTTTAGCAAGGCCGCGGTTCAAAACTTTCCGGGACGGTTCTCCATGGCTTTGAAAAATCTTCTCCTGCTTGCCGGCGACGGCATCGGCCCCGAGGCGATGGCCGAAGTGAAGAAGCTGATATCCGCCATGAACGACAAGCTCGGCAGCGGCTTTGTCACCGACGAGGGCCTGGTCGGCGGCTGCGCCTACGACGCGCATGGCGCGGCGATCTCCGATGCCGACATGGCAAAGGCGATGGCGGCCGACGCCGTGCTGTTCGGCGCCGTCGGCGGGCCGAAATGGGATGCGGTGCCTTACGAGGTGCGCCCGGAAGCCGGGCTGCTGCGGCTGCGCAAGGACATGGAGCTGTTCGCCAATCTCAGACCGGCGATCTGCTATCCGGCGCTGGCGGCATCCTCCTCGCTCAAGCAGGAGGTGGTCGAGGGGCTCGACATATTGATCGTGCGCGAGCTGACCGGCGGCGTCTATTTCGGCGAGCCGAAGCAGATCATCGACCTCGGCAATGGCCAGAAGCGCGGCATCGACACCCAGGTCTACGACACGTTCGAGATCGAGCGCATTTCGGGCGTCGCCTTCGAGCTGGCGCGGACCCGCAAGAACCACGTCACCTCGATGGAAAAGCGCAATGTCATGAAGTCTGGCGTGCTGTGGAACGAGGTCGTCACCCAGACCCACAAGGCGCGCTATTCCGACGTCAAGCTCGACCACATGCTGGCTGATGCCGGCGGCATGCAGCTGGTGCGCTGGCCGAAGCAGTTCGACGTCATCGTCACCGACAATCTGTTCGGCGACATGCTTTCCGACATCGCCGCCATGCTGACGGGCTCGATCGGCATGCTGCCTTCAGCCTCGCTTGGCGCGCCTGACGTGAAGACCAAGAAGCGCAAGGCGCTTTACGAGCCGGTGCATGGCTCGGCGCCCGACATCGCCGGCAGGGGCATCGCCAATCCGATCGCCATGATCGCCTCCTTCGCCATGTGCCTGCGCTATTCCTTCGGCATGGTGGCCGAGGCAGACAAGCTCGAAGGCGCGATCGCCGCCGTGCTCGACGACGGACTGCGCACCAAGGACATCCTGTCCGAGGGCATGACCGAGGTTGGCACCGTCGAGATGGGCGACGCGATCATCGCCAAGTTCCTGGGCTGATCCCGGTGGCGGTCGACGTCCGCTGGGCGACGACCGGGGATGCGGCAGCACTTGCTGCCCTTATACTGTGCGAGATGGCGGTGCACTATTGCGCCCTTACGCTGGCCGGCACTGGCCCCCACTGGTTTTCGCTTGCTTGGGTTGGGATCAGCGCGAAGACCAGGATGATCAGGCTGCCGAAGGTCGGGATCAAGACAAGCAGGACGAGCCAGCCGGTCAGGCCGATATCGTGCAGGCGACGCACGTTGAGTCCAAGCCATGGCAGGACTGTCGCCAGCAGGAAGAGGCCGCAAAGACCGACCGTCACCGCCGGCAGTTCGTCGAGATTGCCCATGGCGTCGTCGATGAAGACGCCGAAGCCGCCAATCACCAGCAGCGCGATCGCCCAGAACAGGCAATAGCCCCAATATTCCTTGCGGCGGGCGCGGCCGGCGAAGTTGAAGTAATTCTCGGTCAGGCCGCGCCAGAAATAGTTCCACAATCCGGTGCCTGCGGCGGGCTCTTGCTCGGCGGACCGGCCGAAATGTTGCGGCTTGGGTGTCTCGGGCGCATGGCCGGGCTGAGACGGTGCGGGTGCAGCAGGAGCATCGGCTGCCTTGGCATCAATCGAAAAGACATCGCGCGCTTTTCCGCCACCTGGCTGGAACTCGACCAGCGTGCCCTTGGCAATCGACGTCTCGCGGCGCAGGTTCTCGCGCGCAAAGCCGTAGCGATTGCCGTCGGCTCCGGTGATGAAACCGAAGCCCTGGGTCTCGTCATAGTGAAGAACCTCGCCGCGCATGCCTGCCCACCCCCATTCGCGTCTCGCTAGACTGTCTAGAGTTGCGGCGGATCGCAAGAGGTGAGCGTGAAATGCTGTGTGTCAGCTACAAGCAGGCCGTCCCCAACTTCGCCCTGTCCCTTCGGCAGCAAAGCTGAGAGGAACCCGTCAGATCGCTGCGCCCACGATCAGGTCGGCCGCTTCTTCGGCTTCTTGTGTTTCGGCGGTCCGGCATTTTCGAACTTCGGCTTGCCCGGCTTCTTTGCCCAGGGCTTTGCCTCGGAAGAACCGGCGTCGCGCTGCCCGGCCGGCGCCGCGCGCTTTTCGAATTTGGGCTTCGGCGCGTTCGGATCGAACGCTCCCTTGCCGCGATGTGGCTTCTTGTCGGGCCTTGGCGGCTGATAGCCGGCCCGCGACAGGTCGGGCGCGCCTTCCAGCCGCTTCACCACGATGTTGTTCTGCAGCTTGCGGTCCGGGCCGACCGCCTGGAGAAATCGATCGGCCCAATCGGCCGCGATCTGCACGAAGGTCTCCTCCGGCTGCATCTTGATGGCGCCGATCTCGCGCTTGGTGATGCTGCCGGTGCGGCACAGCATCGGGATCAGCCAGCGCGGCTCGGCATTCTGCCTGCGGCCGACCGACAGCGAGAACCAGACGCTGGCGCCGAAATCGTCGCGGCGGCCGGGTGCTTCGTCGCGGCGCGCAAACTTTTCGCCGGACGGGGTGAAGGGTGCGACATCGAGGAGATCCTCGGGCGCTGAACGGCTGGAGCGGCACATGCGCACGAAAGCTGCCGCCACCAGTTCGGCGCCATGTCTTTCCAGAAGCGTGTCGACGAAGCCGCGCTCGTCATCGCTCACCGGTTCGCTGAAGGCCGGATCGGCGAGGATGCGCTCGTCGTCGCGCCTGAGCACGTCGTCGGCCGAGGGCGGGCTCGCCCATGCGGCGGTCAGGCCGGCACTTTGCAGCAGGCGTTCGGTGCGCCGGCGGGCGCTGTTGGGCACAATCAACGCGCTGACGCCCTTGCGCCCGGCGCGACCCGTGCGCCCGCTGCGGTGCAGGAGCGTCTCCGGATTGGTCGGCAGGTCGGCATGGACAACCAGTTCGAGGTTGGGCAGGTCGATGCCGCGCGCCGCGACATCGGTGGCGATGCAGACTTTGGCGCGGCCGTCGCGCATCGCCTGCAGAGCGTGGCTGCGCTCGTTCTGGCTGAGCTCGCCGGACAGCGCCACGACGGAGAAATTGCGATTGTTGAAGCGGGCGGTCAAATGGTTGACGGCGGCGCGGGTGTTGCAGAACACCAGCGCGTTCTTCGCCTCGTAATAGCGCAGCACGTTGATGATGGCGTTTTCGCGGTCGGCCGGGGCGACGCTCAACGCCCGGTACTCGATGTCGAGATGCTGCTTCTCCTCGCCGGCGGCCGAGATGCGCACCGCGTTGCGCTGGTAGCCCTGGGCGAGCGTAGCGATCGAGCGGGGCACGGTGGCCGAAAACATCAAGGTGCGGCGCTCGGCCGGAGCGGCGTCGAGGATGAATTCCAGATCCTCGCGAAAGCCGAGATCGAGCATCTCGTCGGCCTCGTCGAGCACCACCGCCTTCAGCGCTGACATGTCCAACGAGTGTCGGGTGATGTGGTCGCGCAAGCGGCCCGGCGTGCCGACGACAATATGGGCGCCGCGCTCCAGCGCGCGCCGCTCGGTGCGCATGTCCATGCCGCCGACGCAGGACGCGACCGTGGCGCCGGTCAGTTCATAGAGCCATTCCAGTTCGCGCGTCACTTGCAAAGCGAGCTCGCGCGTCGGCGCCACCGCCAGCGCCAGCGGGGCGGCGGCGTGGGGAAAGCGCTCCGCGCCGCCGAGCAGCGTCGGCGCCAAAGCAAGGCCGAAAGCGACTGTCTTGCCGGAGCCGGTCTGCGCCGAAACCAGCGCATCTGCCTCGCCGAGCTCAGGGGCCAGAACCGCCTTCTGCACCGGCGTCAGCGCGACATAGCCGCGTTTTTCCAGCGCCGTTGCCAGCGCAGGAACAATACTATCGAAATTGGACATCTTGCTCTTTCGGAATTCGGATACTTCTGTGCCCGGCGATGGGCCTTTCGTCGGCGGGCGCTGAGACGCTCAATGAGCCGGACGGTCCCGCCGTTCGTACTTCGCGCCGCCATCATTGTACAGGGCAAGCGCACTGTTCGTTGCAATTGACTCTTTGCGCAAACCGCGTAAAAGCCGGCACCGAACGGGAAAGTTCTCGATGCGCGGCCTTTTGATGGCGTTCCTTGCAGTCGACTTCCCCGGCCACAATGCAAATCATTGGGCCGGGCGCGTTGCCGCGTCTTACCGTTCCAGCAAAACCGCATTCTTGGTCAAGAAAACGGGCAAAACCACCACCAAAACGGTGTGATTCCCTTGGCCTAACCACCCTCTCCCGGGTCCGGCCCGGGGGTTGAGGCCCGCATCGGCCGGCGGGTTTTCTCCAAAAACCGAGTGGAGAGGGACAGGAGATTTCTGATGAGTTTCAAGGTAGCGATCGTCGGCGCCACGGGCAATGTGGGCCGGGAAATGCTCAACATACTGGAAGAGCGCGGCTTTCCGGTGAGCGAAGTTGTGGCGCTGGCCTCGCGGCGCAGCCAGGGCACGGAAGTGTCGTTCGGCGACCGCACGCTGAAGGTCAAGGCGCTCGACCAATACGACTTCTCCGACACCGACATCTGCATCATGTCGGCCGGCGGCAACGTGTCGAAGGAATGGTCGCCGAAGATCGGCAAGCAGGGCTGCGTCGTCATCGATAATTCGTCGGCCTTCCGCTATGATCAGGACGTGCCGCTGATCGTGCCGGAAGTGAACCCGGATGCGATTTCGCTGTTTACCCGCAAGAACATCATCGCCAACCCGAACTGCTCGACGGCGCAGCTCGTCGTGGCGTTGAAGCCGCTGCACGACGTCGCCACCATCAAGCGCGTCGTCGTCGCCACCTACCAGTCGGTGTCGGGCGCCGGCAAGGAAGGCATGGACGAGCTCTTCACGCAGACGCGCGCCGTGTTCGTCGCCGACACGGTCGACGTCAAGAAGTTCACCAAGCGCATCGCCTTCAACGTCATTCCGCATATCGACGTCTTCCTCGACGACGGCTTCACCAAGGAAGAGTGGAAGATGGTGGCCGAGACCAAGAAGATGCTCGACCCCAAGATCAAGCTGACGGCGACCTGCGTCCGGGTGCCGGTGTTCATCGGCCATTCGGAAGCGGTCAACATCGAGTTCGAAAAGCCGATCACAGCCGACGAGGCGCGCGATATCCTGCGCGATGCGCCGGGCTGCCAGGTCCTGGACAAGCGCGAGGACGGCGGCTACATCACGCCGCTGGAATCGGCCGGCGAGGACGCGACCTTCATCTCGCGCATCCGCGAGGATTCGACCATCGACAACGGCCTGTCGATGTGGATCGTCTCCGACAATCTGCGCAAGGGCGCGGCTCTCAATGCCGTGCAGATCGCCGAGCTGCTGGTCGAGCGGGGACTGATCCAGCCGAAGAAGAAGGCGGCATAGTTTTCGCTCACGGGCCGTATCGCCGCTGCCGCGGCGGGCCCTCCGCGAGGGCGCCGGACGACCGGCGGCCCGCGGTCGCGGGCTCGGCCTTCGGGCGGTCTTGTTTTTTCGCTCACGGGCCGTATCGCCGCTGCCGCGGCGGGCCCTCCGCGGGGGCACCGGACGACCGGCGGCCCGCGGTCGCGGGCTCGGCCTTCGGCCGGGTGGCTTTCTTTTCCCCGTTCACGGGGAGAAGGTCCTGGCAGGGGGATAAGGGGCGGCGCCGGCGTCTCAAGTAAGCAGCAAGTGCTGGCGTCAAAGCCGGCTTTCCTCCGCCAGCTTTTCCAACATCGCCAGCGCCTCTTCCGCCCTGTCGGCCGGCACAAACAGATGGTCGTGGTAAAAAGCCGAGACCGGGTTGACGCCCATGCCGACGCTGGCCAGCCGCGCGGTGATGGCGGCGAGGAAGCCGACGGCTTCCAGTGAGGAATGGATGTTCAGCGTGATCATGCGGCTGGGGAATGCGGCGTCCAGGCCGGCCGCCTTCGCCTGATCCTCGAGCACGATCAGCGTCGTGCCCTCGCGCTCGCGAAACAACATCACCGGATCGAGCCCGCCGGGAACCGGCGCAGCGGGTGGCAAGGTGACGAAGACATGGACGCCGGCAAGCAATTGCGGCGTCATCGTCGCCAGAAGTTTCTTCAGATCGGTCTCGCCGCTCATTGCCATCCTCCGACTGATGCCCTTGGCACGTGCCTAATTACCCGTGGCGAGGATATGCCGATAGTCCCCGGTGCACCGGGGACATGACGATGTCGCTGGCGGCTGAACTTGCATGTGTACTGCATCGGACCTGGCGAGAGAAAGTTCCTGGACCGTGTCGGATCGCCGCCCTGTGCCGCGTCCTTGCTTCGAACCTGGTGAGCGAAGCCAGTGTCCGAAACAACGGAGGGAACACCAATGACTATTGCCCAATCGACATCCGTGTCGTCGCCTGCGCTGTGGACCGGCCGCGTGCTCAGCGCCATCATCGTGCTGTTCATGATCCTCGACGGCGTCATCAAGCTGCCGCCGCTCGATGTGGTCACGCAGACAATGGTGCCGCTTGGCTGGCCGGCCGATGCAAACGTCGCGCGCATGCTCGGCGTCATCGGGCTGATCTCGACGGCGCTCTACGCCTTGCCGCGCACCTCGGTGCTCGGCGCCATCCTGCTCACCGCCTATCTCGGCGGCGCCATCGCCACCCATGCGCGTGTCGGCAGCCCGCTATTGTCGCATACGCTGTTCGGTGTCTATCTCGGCATCATCCTGTGGGGCGGCCTGTATCTACGCGACCCAAGGGTGCGCGCGCTGATCCCCTTCAGCCGGTAGGCGATCCGTTCGCGCGGAAAACGGCCGCTGGCCGCCGCTATTGCTCAAAACGGATCAAATTCTGCATCCGCGCGTTATCGACGCACGGCGGGTGGGAGGCGTTTCCCGTTCGGGAGGAGCGACAAATGAGAAAGACGATGCTTTTGATGGCCCTGCTGGTGCCCCTCGGCGCCTGCTCGCAAACGGAAAAGGGTGCGGCGGTCGGTGGCCTGGGTGGCGCTGCCGTCGGCGCTGCCGTGGCAGGCGATCCGGTGGAAGGCGCTGTCATTGGTGGCGCTGTCGGCGCCGTGGCTGGTGCACTGATCGGCCGTGCCAGTGAAAGGGGTCAATGTCGCTACCGCGATCGCTACGGGCGCGTCTACGTCGACCGCTGCCCACGAGGCTACTGAGTCCGATAAGGAAAACGGCGGGCAAAGGCTCGCCGTTTCCGTCGATGCTCGCTTAAATGCCCCAAAGCAGTTCCCGGAGATAGCCCCAGGCTTCCCGGCCAAGGCTTGCATCGGCGGCATCATTGCCGCCATGCGCATGCGCTCTCGACCGCGGGGTGTTTTCACCCGGCAAAAGAATTCGATGGCCCGCATCGGGCGCCGAAACGAGGCGCGTGATCCTTCCCGTATCCATGCGACGCCGGACAATCGATTCCGCGAAATCCAGGGATGGCCACAACGCATCATCGCCACCTGCGACCAATACAATCTCCGCCGAGATTGCCTCAACGGGAATGGTGGCCCTGCCCGCCTCGTCCTTGAAGACTTCCAAGCAGTGCTGGAAAAGCCCTTTGTAGGACACCAGACCGTCGATATGTTCCGTGCTCCAATTCGGGTCGGTTGGAACAAACGGGCACGCCAGCCCCTCAAGCGTCCATGAAGATCGTTCGGGCCAACTGATGCCATCGCGGCCCGGCCCGATATTTCCCCAGACGACCGATGTCGGACTGATCGCAGCCACAGCGTCGATGCGTGGGTCGTGAGCCGCCGCGAGCAACGATGCCTCGGCGCCTTTCGACGTCCCGACATAGACGATGCGCCGACATCCCAGTTCAACAAGACAGTCGGTTGCCGCGAAAAACGTTTCGAGAGGAACTTCGCATATTCCGGGAATCTGACCTTCGCCGCCAAACCACTGCAGGGCCAAGGCAGACGCACCCTCATTGGCGAACAGCCGGGCGCGGGCGACGTCGACACGGCCGCTCGACCCGCTCAATACCACGACACCGGTCGTGGCATCCGTGCATCGCAACAGCCGCCCGACGACGCGACCGGACAGGACCTCTTCCGTAATTGCCTGTTCGCTCATCTAACCAGCCGCTTCCTTGACGGAAAATAGCAAAACGGCGGGCACAAGCCCGCCGTCGTTTCTGCTTCCACAGGCGGAAAGCGAATTATTCGGCGGTGGCGGCTTCCGCCTCGGCCGGCGCGGCCGCAGCGGCTGCAACGGCGGCGGCGGCATCTTCCTGCGCCTTCTTCAAAAGGGCGGCGCGTTCCTGCGCCTTCTTGCCGGGCTCGGCCTTCTTCGGGTTGGCGCGGGCCTCGCGCTTGGCAAGGCCGGCCTCGTCGAGGAAGCGCAGCACGCGGTCGGTCGGCTGGGCGCCGTGCGACAGCCAGTGCTTGACGCGGTCGGCGTCGACCTTGACGCGTTCGCCGTCCTTCGGCAGCAGCGGGTTCCACGAGCCGAGCGACTCGATGAAACGGCCGTCGCGCGGCGAGCGGGCGTCGGCGACGACGACATGGTAATAGGGACGCTTCTTCGAGCCCGCACGGGCCAGTCTGATTTTCAATGGCATTTCTTTTCTCCTAAAAAGCTCTGATTTCGTTGATCGGTTCGCCGCTATGATTAGCCGGCTTTGGTCATGCCGTTCGAGGCGGCAATCTGCTCATGATGGCGGATCACTTCGCGGACGACGAAGTTGAGGAACTTCTCCGCGAAATCCGGATCGAGATGGGCGTCTTTCGCCAGTTGGCGAAGACGGGCGATCTGCTGCTGCTCGCGCGCTGGATCGGCCGGCGGCAGGCCATGCTCCGCCTTCAGCACGCCGACCGCCTTGGTGCAGCGAAAGCGCTCGGCCAGCATATGGATGAGCGCCGCGTCGATGTTGTCGATCGAGGCGCGGTAGCCGGCCAAAATCGTGCGTGCGTCGGCCATGTCCTTTTCTTCGTTCATCGCGCCCTCACTTCTTCTTGCCGAGGCCGGGAAGTCCGCCGCCGCCCAGGCCGGGAAGCCCCGGAAGTTTCATGCCGCCGGGCAGACCGGGCAGACCACCGCCACCGGGCAGTGAGCCGGGCAGGCCCTTCATGCCGCCTAGACCGGCGGCTTGCGCCTGCTTCTGCAAGGCTTCGAGCTGCTTGGGGTCCATCTTCGACAGGTCCGGCATGCCGCCACCCATGCCGCCTGGGCCACCCATGCCGGGCATCATGCCCCCGAGGCCCATCTTCTGGGCGAGGCCGCCCATCATGCCGCGCATGAGGCCGCCGCCTTTGCCCTTGCCGCCCATCGCCTTCATCATGTCGGCCATGCCGCGGTGCATCTTGAGCAGCTTGTTGATCTCGGCCGCATCGGTGCCCGAGCCGGCGGCGATGCGCTTCTTGCGCGAGTGCTTGAGAATATCGGGATTGGCGCGCTCGGCCTTGGTCATCGACGAGATGATGGCGAGCTGGCGGCCGAACATCTTGTCGTCGAGCCCGGCGGCAGCCATCTGGTCCTTCATCTTGCCCATGCCCGGCATCATGCCCATGATGCCGCCCATGCCGCCCATCTTCGACATTTGCTGAAGCTGGCTGGCAAGGTCGTTCAGGTCGAACTTGCCCGACTGCATTTTCTTGGCCATCGCCGCAGCCTGTTCGGCGTCGATGTTCTCGGCGGCCTTTTCGACGAGGCTGACGATGTCGCCCATGCCGAGGATGCGGTCGGCGATGCGCTTGGGATGGAACTCTTCAAGCCCGTCCATCTTTTCGCCGGTGCCGATCAGCTTGATCGGCTTGCCGGTGACGGCGCGCATGGAAAGGGCGGCGCCGCCGCGGCCGTCGCCGTCCATGCGGGTCAAGACGAGGCCGGTGATGCCGACGCGCTCGTCGAAGCTCTTGGCCAGATTGACGGCGTCCTGGCCGGTCAGCGAATCGGCGACCAGCAGGATTTCGTGCGGCGACGACACCTTCTTGATGTCGGCCATTTCGACCATCAGCGGCTCGTCGATATGGGTGCGGCCGGCGGTGTCGAGGATGACGACGTCATGGCCGCCGAGCTTTGCCGCCTGCACGGCACGGCGCGCAATGTCGACCGGGTTCTGGCCGGCGACAACAGGCAGCGTCGCCACCTTGACCTGCTCACCGAGCTGGCGGAGCTGCTCCTGCGCGGCGGGGCGCCGCGTGTCGAGCGAGGCCATCAGGACTTTCTTGTTCTGGCGCTCGGAAAGCCGCTTGGCGATCTTGGCCGAGGTCGTCGTCTTGCCGGAGCCCTGCAGGCCGACCATCATGATGACGACGGGGGCCGGCGCATTGAGGTCGATGGCGACCCCTTCGGCGCCGAGCATCTCGACCAGTTCGTCATGAACGATCTTGACGACCATCTGGCCGGGCTTGATCGACTTGACCACGGCGGCGCCGACGGCCTTCTCGCGCACCTTGTCGGTGAAGGAACGCACCACTTCCAGCGCCACGTCCGCCTCGAGCAGCGCGCGACGCACCTCGCGCAGCGCCGCCGAGACGTCAGCCTCGGACAGGGCACCGCGGCCGGTCAGGCCGTTCAGGATGGAGCCAAGGCGCTCCTGCAGGGACTCAAACATTGGTCAACCCGCCGCGCGTCAGCGCCTTGGATTCATTTTGATCCCTGTCGGGCCGATGGCCCTCCACGCCTCTTGTGCGCTCCTGAAGCGATTCGAACATCTGTCTTCCTTCAATCTCGGTTCAGTTCGATCCGAGAGGTAATGCGTTCGCGCCAAGTGTCCAGACAAAAGCCCGTGCAAGCGCAAAGCCAAAAAGCACCCGGGGGCGCATTGCGCTGCCGGGTGTTGGCCTCCAGGATCGATTTACAGCACTCGCCTCAAAGAGGCTTCGGCGTCCTGGGCGGCTTGCTCGGAGGGATACTCGTCGCGGAATTCGAGAGCTGTAGACAGGAAATCGGCCGCGGAGTCAAGGTCGAGGTCGGATAGGGCCAGTTTAGGCCCCTTCTCCCTCTGTTGTGGAGAAGGTGGACCGGCGCGCGCATGACTCCGGCGTCAGGCTGTGCTATGCGCGGCGCTTCATTTCCAGTGCGATGCTGCAATCGGCCGCAAATCGCTTATATCAGTGCAACCATGACCCTTTCGCTCGATCTTACCACTGAGGGCGCCCGTGAGGCGTTGCGCGCCCGCGCCACGCCGGCCGAAAAGCCGTCGCTGGTCGGCCTGACGCGGGCCGAGCTTGGTGAAGCCCTCGTCGCATCGGGCATCGTGCCGGAGCGCCAGGCCAAGATGCGCGCCCAGCAGCTCTGGCACTGGATGTATGTGCGCGGCGTCTCCGATTTCGCCGGCATGTTCAACATCTCCAAGGATTTGCGCGCCGAGCTGGACAAGCATTTCACCGTGGCCAGGCCCGAAATCGTCGAGGAACAGATTTCCGCCGATGGTACCCGCAAATGGCTGTTTCGCTTTCCGCCGCGCGGCGCCGGCCGTCCCGTCGAGATCGAGACGGTCTACATCCCCGAAGAAGGCCGCGGCACGCTGTGCATCTCCTCGCAGGTCGGCTGCACCCTGACCTGTTCCTTCTGCCACACCGGTACGCAGAAGCTGGTGCGCAATCTCACCGCCGAGGAAATCCTGGCGCAGTTGCTCACCGCCCGCGACCGGCTTGGCGATTTCCCCGACCGCGACACGCCGGACGGCGCCATCGTGCCGGCCGAGGGCAGGAAAGTGTCCAACATCGTCATGATGGGCATGGGCGAGCCCCTCTACAATTTCGAGGCGGTGAAGAAGGCGTTGCTGATCGCCTCCGATGGCGACGGGCTTTCGCTGTCCAAGCGCCGCATCACGCTGTCGACCTCTGGTGTCGTGCCCGAAATCTTCCGCACCGGCGAGGAGATCGGCGTCATGCTGGCGATCTCGCTGCACGCCACCAATGACGATCTGCGCGACCTGCTGGTGCCGATCAACAAGAAGTATCCGCTCAAGGAACTGATCGCCGCCTGCCGCGCCTATCCCGGCCTGTCGAACGCCAAGCGCATCACCTTCGAATATGTGATGCTGAAGGACGTCAACGATTCCATTGAGGACGCCAAGGCCCTGATCAAATTGCTCAAGGGCGTCCCGGCCAAGATCAATCTGATCCCGTTCAACCCGTGGCCTGGCACCAACTACCAGTGCTCGGACTGGGAGACGATCGAGAAGTTCGCCGACTACATCAACAATGCCGGCTACGCCTCGCCGATCCGCACGCCACGCGGCCGCGACATCCTGGCCGCCTGCGGCCAGCTCAAATCGGAATCGGAGCGCATGCGCAAGGTCGACCGGCTGGCGCTGGAAGCGATGATGATCGCGGGGCACGGCGAGGCGTGAACCGTCTCGGCGCCTACCTCATCCGCTTCGCTATCATCCTGATCGGCTATGGCGTCGCTTCGCTGGCGGCAAGCGCCTTCCTCAACATCATGTTCCTGGCGTCGCTTGGGCTGATGACGGACGAGACGCAACCGGCGGCGCAGGCGTCGCTGTGGTTTTCCATCCCCTTCGTCGCGCTGTTCGTCGCCTATTTCGCCTTCATGCCGGCGGCCATCGCCATCATCGTTTCCGAGATCCTCGGCAGGCGCGACTGGCTGTTCTATGCGCTGGCGGGTGCTGCGGTCGCCGCGGTTTTCCTCGGCTTCGTCCACCAGACGGCCGATGCCAATTTCGAGGTCACCAACACCAGCGTCATGCTGGCGGTGGTCGGCTGCGGCATGGTCGGCGGCATCTTCTATTGGCTGAGCGCTGGACGCTGGGCCGGAAGCTGGCGCCAGATCGGAAGCGCTACTTCGCCTGGGCCGTCAGGATCTTGAGCGCGAAGGCCGAAAACACCCCGGCGAACAGATAGTCCACCGCCCGCGTCACGCGCGGGCTGGCCTTCATCGCCGCCGAGAATTTTTCCGCCGCAAAGACCATCGGCGCCGTCACCGGGATCGACAGCACGACGAACATCGCGCCGAGGAAGAACAGTTTTCCCGGTGCGTTCGGATCGTGCGCCGAGACGAATTGCGGCAGGAAGGTCATGAAGAACAGGATGATCTTGGGGTTGAGCAGATTGACGCCAAGCCCTGCCGCCCAGGCGCGGAACAGCGAAATGCTGGGCCCGCTCTTCTTCTCCGGCGAAAAGGCCGATCCCCTGGTGACCGCCTGCCACGCCAGGAAGACGAGATAGCCGGCGCCGAATATCTTCAGGGCCAGGAAAGACATCGGCGAGGCGACGATCAGCGCCGAGACGCCGACCACGACCAGCGTTGTGTGGATCAGCGTGCCGAACAGCGCGCCCGCCATCGACGCAAAGCCTGCGGCCCGGCCCTGGCTCAGCGTGCGCGACACGAACAGCGTCATGTCGGGCCCCGGCGTGACCGCCAGGATCACGGTGGCGATGGCGAACTGGATCAGCGTGGTGGTGTCAGGAATAAAGGACATGGCCGATCTCGTGGCAGCAAATATGGCTCGTGGCAGCAAAAGACGGCGCAGCCATACCGCAAGAGCCGCGCCCTTGCCAGCTTCTGGCCGATGCAGCGTCTGGTCCAGGCACGGTTCGTCCCTTGCGCTAGCCTGAAACGCCGTGATACCTCGCCCGCGAAACCTTTCGCGCGGAACCGCTAAAATGTCCCCCAGCAAGATAAAAGACGTCAAGAAAGTCGTGCTCGCCTATTCGGGCGGCCTCGACACCTCCATCATCCTGAAATGGCTGCAGACCGAACTCGGCGCCGAAGTCGTCACCTTCACCGCCGACCTCGGCCAGGGCGGCGAGCTGGAGCCGGCGCGCCGCAAGGCCGAGATGATGGGCATCAAGGACATCCGCATCGTCGATGTCCGCGAGGAATTTGTCGCCGACTTCGTCTTCCCGATGTTCCGTGCCAACACCGTCTATGAAGGCACCTACCTGCTCGGCACCTCGATCGCGCGGCCGCTGATCTCGAAGCATCTGGTCGAGATCGCAAAGGAGACCGGCGCCGATGCCATCGCCCATGGCGCCACCGGCAAGGGCAACGACCAGGTTCGTTTCGAGCTCTCGGCCTATGCGCTGAACCCCGACATCAAGGTCATCGCGCCCTGGCGCGACTGGTCGTTCAAGTCACGCACCGACCTGATCAACTTCGCCGAGCAGCACCAGATCCCGGTGCCGAAGGACAAGAAGGGCGACGCGCCGTTTTCCGTCGACGCCAACCTTCTGCACTCCTCCTCCGAGGGCAAGGTGCTGGAGGACCCGTGGAGCGAGCCGCCGGAATTCGTCCACCAGCGCACCATCTCGCCGATGGACGCGCCGGACAAGGTCACCGAGATCGAGATCGAATTCCTCAAGGGCGATCCGATCGCGCTCGACGGCAAGAAACTGTCGCCGGCAACGATGCTGGCCGCGCTCAACGATCTCGGCCGCGACAACGGCATCGGCCGCCTCGACCTGGTCGAGAACCGTTTCGTCGGCATGAAATCGCGCGGAGTCTATGAAACCCCCGGCGGCACCATCCTGATCGCCGCCCACCGGGCGATCGAATCGATCACGCTGGACCGAGGTGCTGCCCACCTCAAGGACGAGTTCATGCCGCGCTATGCCGAGCTGATCTACAACGGCTTCTGGTTCGCGCCCGAGCGGCTGATGCTGCAGGCGATGATCGACAAGAGCCAGGAAGACGTCGAAGGCACGGTGCGGCTGAAGCTCTACAAGGGCAATGTCATCGTCACCGGGCGCAAGTCGAGGAAGACGCTCTATTCCGATGCGTTGGTCACATTCGAGGACGATCGCGGCGCCTACGACCAGAAGGACGCCGAAGGCTTCATCCGCCTCAACGCGCTGAGGCTGCGCACGCTGGCGGCGCGCGACCGCAAGGGTTGAGCCCAAATAC
>NZ_NWQG01000121.1:0-3575 GCF_002529485.1 Mesorhizobium sanjuanii | reverse complement strand
GAATCTGGGGCATCTGATGCATTCGCTGAACGGACAGAAAATCGTCGTCGCCAGCCACAATGAAGGCAAGCTGCGGGAATTCGCCGATCTGATGGCGCCCTTCGGTTTCGAAGCAAAGTCGGCAAAGCAATATGGCCTGCAGGAGCCGGACGAGACCGGCACCACATTCGAGGAGAACGCCTATATCAAGGCGTTTGCCCCCGCCCAGGCGACGGGCCTGCCGGCTTTGTCGGACGATTCCGGCCTGTGCGTCGATGCGCTTGACGGCGCGCCCGGCGTCTACACCGCCAATTGGGCCGAAACCACTGACGGTTCGCGCGACTTCGGCATGGCCATGCAACGCACCGAAGTGGCGCTGCAAGACGTCGGCGCGGTCGATCCGGCACAACGCAAGGGCCGCTTCGTCGCCGTGATCTGCCTGGCCTTCCCCGACGGCGCCGCCGAATATTTCCGGGGCGAGGTCGAGGGCACGCTGGTGTGGCCGCCGCGCGGCGAGCTTGGCTTCGGCTATGATCCGGTGTTCTTGCCGGACGGTTTCGAAATGACCTTCGGCGAGATGAGTGCTGCGGAAAAGCATGGCTGGAAGCCCGGCCAGCCGGAGGCGCTGTCGCACCGCGCCCGCGCCTTCCAGAAATTCGCGGAAGCGCGATTGGATTTGGCGCGATCGGGCTCGAAATGACCATGCTGCTCGACCGCAGCCCCGGCTTCGGCGTCTATATCCATTGGCCGTTCTGCGCGGCCAAGTGCCCGTACTGCGACTTCAACAGCCATGTCCGCCATCAGCCTGTCGACCAGGAGCGTTTCGCGCGCGCCTTCGAGACGGAGCTGGCGACGATGCGTGCCCGCACCGGGCCGCGCGAAGTAACCAGCATCTTTCTCGGCGGCGGCACGCCGTCGCTGATGCAGCCGCAGACCGTGGCGACGGTGCTGGACGCGGTGGCGAAGAACTGGACGGTGCCGGACAGCATCGAGGTGACGCTGGAGGCCAATCCGTCATCGGTAGAGGCCGAGCGCTTTCGCGGCTACCGGGCGGCCGGCGTCAATCGCGTGTCGCTCGGTGTGCAGGCGCTCAACGACAAGGATTTGCGCTTCCTCGGCCGGCTGCACAATGTCGAGGAAGCGCTGCAGGCGATCGGGCTGGCGCGCGAAATTTTCCCGCGCCTGTCGTTCGACCTGATCTATGCGCGGCCCGGCCAGACACCCGAGGCCTGGCAGGCCGAACTCGAGCAGGCGATCGGCCATGCCGCCGACCATCTGTCGCTCTACCAGCTGACCATCGAGGAAGGCACGCCGTTCCACGCGCTGCATGCGGCGAAGAAATTCACCATTCCCGACAATGACCACGCCGCCGATCTCTATGCGCTGACGCAGGAAATTACATCGGCGCATGGATTGCCGGCCTATGAGATCTCCAACCACGCCAGGCCGGGCGCGGAAAGCCGGCATAATCTGACTTATTGGCGCTATGGGGAATATGTCGGCGTTGGTCCCGGCGCGCATGGCCGCTTCGTCGAGAACGGCCGCCGCACCGTCACCATCGCGGAGAGAATGCCGGAGACCTGGGCCAATCTGGTCGAGGCCAAGGGCCATGGCATCACCGGCGGCGAAACCCTGACGCGTTCGGAAGAAGCCGACGAGTTCCTGCTTATGGGACTGCGGCTGGCTGAGGGCATCGATCTCACCCGCTACGAGGCGTTTTCCGGTCGCGGCCTGTCGAGCGCGCGGCTGTCCATGCTGCAGGGCGAAGGGCTGGTGGCGCCGATCGGCAACACCCGCCTGCGCGCCACGCCGGCCGGCATGATCGTGCTCGACGCGGTGGTGGCGGACCTGGCGCGGTAGCCAAGCAGGCCCACGCTCCTCGCCGAGGCTCAGCGCCCCTTCGTCATCCTTGGGCGGAGCGACGCGAAGCGGAGCGCAGACCCGAGGATCCATGCCGTGACGTGTGCGAAGAGGTCTTACGGTCCAGAACGAAGATGGGCTCTTCCTGCTGCTTGTCTTGCCATGGATTGCGACTTCTCCACCCGAAGTATTGCACATTCTGCACCGCAGCGGCGCTCACATGTCACGGCATGGATCCTTGGGTCTTCGCGACGTCGCTTCGCTCCTGCTCCGCCCAAGGATGACGAAGGCGGGGGATGCCAATCTTCGAGCCCGAGAATTGAGCTTCTGGAGACGCGGGTTTCACGGTATCTCGGTTGAGAGGCCACTTGCGAGGCATGCCAATGAACCTGACCGTTTCCTCCTGGCAGTTATGGGCGCTGTTGTCGGCGACTTTCGCAGCGCTGACGGCGATCTTCGCCAAGGTCGGCATAGAAAACATCAATTCCGATTTCGCCACCTTTATTCGCACGATCATCATACTCGTCGTGCTCGGCGCCATCCTTGCCGCCAGCGGCCAGTTCCAATCGCCTGAGACAATCCCGGGGAAGACCTGGCTTTTCCTCGGACTGTCCGGATTGGCGACCGGCGCTTCCTGGCTCTGCTATTTTCGCGCGCTGAAACTCGGCAACGCCGCGCAGGTGGCGCCGATCGACAAGCTAAGCGTCGTGCTTGTGGCGGTGTTTGGCGCGATCTTTCTCGGCGAGCGACTGTCCGGCGCGAACTGGCTTGGCGTCGCTCTTATCGCGGCGGGCGCGGTGCTGGTCGCCTATCGGGTGTGATGGAACGCCCTGCCGGGCGCTTTTCGTTTCAAGACGGGTGATGAAGATATCGAAGCGGTTGGGCATCGTCCGGTCAGTGCTCCGTCGTACTGTCGGTTTCGGTCCTGGCGTCCGCCAAGAGGCGGCGCAAAAGCCGTTTGCCGGCTTCCCTGCTGTCGGCGTTCGCGACTTCGGCGGGCACGCTCTTCTCCTTCAGCGCGGCGAAGCGCTTGCGGCCGGCATAATAGGGTTCGAAAACGTCCTGTATCTTCAGACTGTCCATCCTGCTCCTCCCGAGCGATCAAGGATTAAATCCGCGGGTGCCGGTTTCGTTCCCTACTGTGGCGAAGGCATGACGTCCGCTTGACATCTGCGTGGCTTTTGCAACCGGGCGCCAGCCGTGCCAAACAGGTCAAAATGCATTGCAGCGGCTAGAGGGCAGTGGTGACCGGCGACAAACGCAGCTATGTGATCGGGCAGACCGAGCTGGCGGCCCGGCCGCTTGCGCCGGCGCTCTATCTGGTGGCGACGCCGATCGGCAATCTGGCCGACATCACACTGCGGGCGCTGGAGACGCTGGCCGCCGCCGACATCGTCGCCTGCGAGGACACCCGCGTCAGCCGCGTGCTGCTCGACCGCTACGGCATCCGCCGCCGCACCACCGCCTATCACGAGCACAATGCCGGCGAGGCCGGGCCGAAGCTGATCGGGGCGCTCGAGGCCGGGCAGAGCGTGGCGTTGATCTCGGATGCCGGCACGCCGCTGATCTCCGATCCCGGCTACCGGCTGGTCGGCGAGGCGCTGGACCGCGGCATCCGCGTGGTGCCGATTCCCGGTCCGTCGGCGCCGCTTGCCGCGCTGACGGCGTCCGGCCTGCCTTCCGACGCCTTCCTGTTTGCGGGCTTCCTGCCGGTGAAATCAGGCCAGCGGCTGGCG
>NZ_NWQG01000120.1:0-46612 GCF_002529485.1 Mesorhizobium sanjuanii | reverse complement strand
TCGAGGAAATGCGGACAGGGACGTTGCAGTCGCTCGCCGAGCACTACGCGGCGGCCGACACGCCGAAGGGTGAAATCGTCATCTGCGTCGGCCCCACTGAGGCCAAGGCCGACGAACCGGCCGATATCGACCGGCTGCTGCTTTCGCTCGCCGCCGAGATGCCGGCTTCCAAGGCAGCTGCCGAGGCGGCAAAGATGACCGGCGGCCAGAAGCAGGCGCTTTACCGCCGGCTGCTCGAACTGAAGGACAGCAAAAAGGAAGGGGACGCCCCCGGGAAGGACGGCGATGGCTGAACGCCCGCTCGCCAGCCGCCGACAAGCCTATCGGCGCGGCCATCGCGGCGAGTGGCTGGCGTCAGCGGCGCTGATGCTGAAAGGCTACCGGATCCTGGCGCGCCGCCACCGCACGCGGTTCGGCGAGATCGACCTGATCGCGCGGCGTGGCGACCTTGTGCTGTTCGTCGAGGTCAAGGCGCGCCGCACGCTGATGGAGGCAATGGAGGCTCTTCGCTACGATTCGGAGCGCCGCATCGAAAGTGCGGCCGACCTCTGGCTGTCGCGCCAGCCCGACTATGGCAGGCTGTCGATGCGCTTCGACATGGTGGCGGTGCTGCCGTGGCGCTGGCCGGTGCATGTCGAGAACGCGTTTTATGGAAGGAATTGAGCGCTCCACCTTCCCCTTGTGGGGAGGGTAAGCTCACCCCCAGATCATTAGGGCCACCAGCCCGACGCCGCCGACGACCAGCCGCCACCAGCCGAACAGCGAATAGCCGTGGCGCGAGACGTATTCGAGCAGGAAGCGCACGACGAGCAGCGCGGTGACGAAGGCGGCGATGAAGCCGACGGCGATGATCGGCAGGTCGGCGCTGCTCAGCACGTTGCGGTTCTTGTAAAGGTCGAAGGCGAAGGCGCCGACCATGGTCGGCATGGCGAGGAAGAAGGAGAATTCCGCCGCCGCCCGCTTGTCGACGCCCAGAAGCAGCGCGCCGACGATCGTCGAGCCGGAGCGCGACGTGCCGGGGATCATCGACAGGCACTGGAACAGCCCGATCTGCAGATAAAGCCTGGTCGGAAACCGTTCGACGTCGCGATAGACCGGCTTCAGCTTCATGCGGTCCACCAGGAGCAGGACCACGCCGCCGATGATCAGCATGACGCAGATCAGCCGCGGCGATTCGAACAGCACGGTCTTGATGAAATCATGCGCCAGCGCGCCGATGATGGCCGCCGGCAGGAAGGCGATGAGGATGCCAAGGACGAAATGGCGCGTCAGCCGGTCATGTGGCAAATCGAGCAGCATCTTCCACAGGCGGCGGAAATAGACGCTGAGGATCGCCAGTATGGCGCCGAGCTGGATCAGGATCTCGAAGGCCTTGCCGGTCGAGTGAAAGCCAAGAAAATGGCCGGCAAGCAGGATATGGCCGGTGGAGGAGACAGGTATGAACTCGGTCAGCCCCTCCAGCAGGCCGAGCAGCAGCGCTTCGACGATGGTCTGGCTTTCCATGGCAACCTCGGCGTTGGTGAGAGAGCTTGAAGGAACGGCTTGCGAAAGGGCTTGCTTGTCACGGCGCGGAACTCCCCCTATAGGTCGCAGCACCCTGACAGCCCGCTGAATCGGGCGGTCAAGACTTACCGGCGCAGCCGGCGATTTGCCAGTGCGCTCTATTATCGCGGGACCATGCTGACGCTTTTTCACCACCCGATGTTCGCCGCCTGCCGGTTCGTGCGCCTCGCTTTCGGCGAGTATGGCGAGGAGCTGGCGCTGATCGAGGAAAAGCCGTGGACGCGGCGCAAGGAGTTTTTGGCGCTGAATCCGGCCGGAACCTTGCCGATCCTGCTGGCCGAAGGCGACGTGCCGATCGTCGGCGCCATGGTCATCGCCGAATATCTCGACGAGACGCGCGGCGTCTTGAAGCGCGACAAGCGGCTGTTCGCCGAGGACCCGATGGAGCGCGCCGAAATCCGCCGGCTGACCGACTGGTACCTCAGCAAGGCCGAGAGCGAGGTGACGAGGCATCTGGTGCGCGAACGCGTGCTGAAGCCGGTCATGCCTGAGACGGCGGGCGGCGGCTCGCCCGATTCGGGAGCGATCCGCGCCGCGCGCGCCAATATCCGCCAGCACATGAAATACACCAACTGGCTGGCCGGCACCCGCCCCTGGCTGGCCGGTAACAAGGTGACCTATGCCGACCTCGCGGCAGCGGCGGCCCTTTCGGTGCTCGACTATCTCGGCGAGATCGACTGGCGCGAACACAGCGCCGCGCGCGAATGGTACACGCGGGTGAAATCGCGGCCATCGTTCCGGCCGCTTCTGTCCGACAGGGTGCGCGGCCTGTCGCCGGTGTCGCATTATGCGGACCTCGATTTCTAAGAATGAACCCCTGCGCGCGCTAATCGATCGCGAGGCGAAGCGCGCCGGTTTCGACGCCATTGCCGTGACCACGCCCGATGCCATCCCGCTCGCTCCGGCCCGGTTGGCCGCATTCGTCGCCGACGGTTTTCACGGCTCGATGGGCTGGATCGCCGAGACGCTCAAGCGCCGGGGCGAGCCGGCGGCGCTGTGGCCAGAGGTCCGCTCGATCGTCGTGCTGGCGATGAATTACGGCCCCGACGGCGATCCGCGCGCGGTGCTCAACAAGCGCGGCCGCGGCGCGATCTCGGTCTATGCGCAAAACCGCGACTATCACGAGGTGATGAAGGGCCGGCTGAAGGAGATCGCCGGCAAGATCGTGGCGCGTGCCGGCGGTGACGTCAAAGTGTTCGTCGATACGGCCCCGGTGATGGAAAAGCCGCTGGCCGAAGCCGCTGGCCTCGGCTGGCAAGGCAAGCATACCAATCTGGTCAGCCGCGAACACGGTTCCTGGCTGTTCCTCGGCACCATCTTCACCACGGCGGCGCTTGCCCCGGATACAGCGGAGGAAGACCATTGCGGCTCCTGCCGCGCCTGTCTCGACGCCTGTCCGACCGACGCCTTTCCGGCGCCCTACCGGCTCGATGCGCGGCGCTGCATCTCCTATCTCACCATCGAGAACAAGGGACCGATTCCGCATGAATTCCGCGAAAGGATCGGCAACCGCATCTATGGCTGCGACGACTGCCTGGCCGCCTGCCCGTGGAACAAGTTCGCCCGCGCCGCCTCGGAAGCGAAGCTCGTCGCCCGCGCGGATTTGCGCGAGCCGCCGCTCGCCGAGCTGCTCAGCCTTGACGATGCCGCCTTCCGCGCCTTCTTCAGCGGCTCGCCGATCAAGCGCATCGGCCGCGACCGCTTTGTCCGCAATGTGCTGATCGCGGCAGGCAATTCCGGCGATTCCTCGCTCGGCAACGCCGTGCGCGCCTTGCTTGACGCCCCCTCGCCGCTGGTGCGCGGTGCTGCGGTATGGGCGCTGTCACGGCTTGTGCCGGATCGTGAATTGGCAAAATGCGCGGCCGCCGGCTTGAAGACGGAAGCCGACGAAACGGTGCGGAACGAATGGCGACTGGCGCTGGCAATCGAGGCACATGCATGAGCGGCAAGCAATTCTTCATTTTCGGCGCTGGTTATTCAGGCAAGGCATTTGCCCGCGCCAGCAAGGATGCCGGCACGATCTTCGGCACGACCCGTTCGGCGGAAAAATTCGCGGCACTGCGGCAGGCCGGCATCGAGCCACTGCTGTTCGACGGCGCGCCGACGCCGGAAATCGGCGGTGCGTTGAAGGAGACGACCCATCTCATCGTCTCGGTGGCGCCGGACGAGGCCGGCGACCCGGTGCTCAATGCCATGCGCCGGACGATTGCGGATATGCCGGCGCTCGAATGGATCGCCTATCTCTCGACCGTCGGCGTCTATGGCGATTACGGCGGCGCCTGGGTTGACGAAACAGCCGAATGCCGGCCGGTGTCGAAGCGCTCGATCATGCGTGTCGCCGCCGAACGGGACTGGCTGCAACTGGGCCGGGAGATCGGCCGGCCGCTCGCTATCCTGCGGCTTTCCGGCATTTACGGGCCGGGCCGCAATGCGCTGGTCAATCTGGAAAACGGCACGGCACGGCGGCTGGTCAAGCCGGGCCAGGTGTTCAACCGCATCCATTGCGACGACATTGCCGGCGCGCTCCGGCACCTCGCCGGAAGCAATATTGGCGGCATCTTCAACGTCACCGACGATCTGCCGGCGCCGCCGCAGGACGTCGTCGCCTATGCGGCCTCCCTGATGGGCATCGAACCGCCGCCCGAAATTCCGTTCGAGACCGCCCAACTTTCGCCCATGGCGCGGTCTTTCTATGGCGAGAACAAGCGCGTCGCCAATATAGCGGTCAAGGCGGCCGGCTATCGCTTCCGCTTTCCCGATTATCGTGCCGCCTTCGACCGGATGTGGGCCGATGGCGACTGGCGCGACGGCGAAGCGCGTAGCCCGATGAGGTGATCGAAGCGTGGCGCGCGGCGTGCTATGATTCGACTTGAATTCGCGGAGGAGCTCATGAAGATGTTGCAACGCGCATGGACGCCGCTCATGGCGGCAGCGTTCGCCGTCCTGACGGGACTTGCAGCGCAGTCCGCAGCAGCAGAGGAATTGGCGAAAGACCTGTTCGGCGCCAAGCAGCTGCCGGCCGTGGCGGCACCCCAATCCTTCGGCTTCTACTCCAAGGGCTGCTTTGCCGGCGGCGTCGCCATCCCCATGGACGGCCCGCATTGGGAGGTGATGCGGCCTTCGCGCAACCGACGCTGGGGCCATCCGGTGATGATCGGGCTGATCGAGAAATTGTCGCGCGACGCCGCCGCCGATGGCTGGCCAGGCCTTTTGGTCGGCGACATTTCGCAGCCGCGCGGCGGCCCGATGCTGACCGGCCATGCCTCGCACCAGATCGGCCTCGACGCCGACATCTGGCTGACGCCGATGCCCGACAACAGGCTTTCGACCAACCAGCGCGAGAAGATGAGCGCCACCTTGCTGGTCGACGAAAAGACCCATCTGGTAAAGGAGGCGCTGTGGACGCCGCAGCATGCGCGGCTCCTGAAGCGGGCGGCTAGCTATCCGGAGGTCGAGCGCATCCTGGTCAATCCCGGCATCAAGAAGAAGCTCTGCGATACGGTGAAGGGCGACCGCGCCTGGCTGCGCAAGATCAGGCCATTTTGGGGGCACGACTATCATTTCCACATCCGCATCGGCTGCCAGCCCGGCTCGCCAGGCTGCAAACGGCAGGAGGCGACAGTGCGGGGCGACGGCTGCGACCAGTCGCTGGCCTGGTGGTTCACCGACGAACCGTGGCGTCCTGCCAAGAACCCCGACAAGCCGAAGGCGCGCGAACTGATGACCATGGCAAGCCTGCCCCGGGAATGCCGGGCCGTGCTCGACGCGCCTGCTCCGTCCTCGGCCGAAGCTGCAACCTATTATGGCGACGGCAGGTCGATCGCGGCCGCTGCTCCTGAACCCGCAGTCGCGGCGGCTCCGGAACCAGCAATTACAAGTGGAGCTGGCGCACTCCCGGCTTCGGCGAATGCTTTCGCGGCAACGCCCGAGATCGGCATCCCGCTGCCGCGGGCGCGGCCGGGCAACTGACTCTGAAGCGGCTTTCCCTTTCCGAGGTCATGCGCTAGTCAACGAAGAACAGCGGCAGACTGCCGGAACGGGGACAGACAAGAGCATGGCAGGCGACGACGACACCGTGTTGCGGTTTCCGATCCTGATCGGCGACATCGGCGGCACCAATGCGCGCTTCTCGATCGTGCTCGACGCGAATTCCGAGGCGGGCGAACCGACCATCGTCCAGACCGCCAGTTTCAGCACGATCGACGAGGCGATCCAGGCGGCGGTGCTCGACCGCTCGTCGGTGCGGCCCAACTCCGCCGTGCTGGCAGTGGCGGGCCCGGTCGACAGCGACGAGATCCCGCTCACCAACTGCCCGTGGATCGTCAAGCCGAGGCAGATGTTTGCCAATCTCGGCATCGGCGACGTCGTGGTGCTCAATGATTTCGAGGCGCAGGCGCTGGCCGTCGTGGCGCTTGGCGAAGAGCATATGGAGAAGATCGGCGGCGATGCGCCGGAGCCCAATGCCGGACGGGTGGTGCTCGGTCCCGGAACCGGGCTTGGTGTTGCCGGCCTGGTCTATGCGCTGAACCATTGGATACCGGTGCCCGGCGAGGGCGGACACATGGACATCGGCCCGCGTACGCCGCGCGATTTCGAGGTGTTTCCGCATATCGAGAAGCTGGATGGCCGCATCTCCGGCGAACAGATCCTGTCCGGACGCGGTCTCGTCAACGCCTACCGGGCGGTGGCCAAGGCCGACGGCAAGCCGGCGCCTTTCACCAAGCCGGCCGAGGTCACCGCCGCTGCACTGGCGAAGTCGGATCCGGTGTCGGAAGAAGCGCTCGAGATGTTCGTCACCTGCCTCGGGCGCACCGCCGGCGACCTGGCGATGGTGTTCATGAGCCGCGGTGGCGTCTTTCTTACAGGCGGCATCGCGCAGAAGATCCTGCCGGCGCTGAAAGCCGGCAATTTCCGCGCCGCCTTCGAGGACAAGGCGCCGCACAGCGAGCTGATGCGCACCATGCCGGTCTATGTCATCACCCATCCGCTGGCAGCACTTTCCGGCCTTGCCGCCTATGCCAGGAACCCCTCGCTGTTCGGCGTCCAGACGGCGGGGCGGCGCTGGCGGGTATAGTCTTTTGTTAAGCATGATCTTTTCCAATAACCGGTTCCCGCTTTTGGGATCATGCTCTGACGCGCGACGAAGTTAGTCATCCCAAGGCATAGGCAAGCCGCCGCCGGGGCGCTAAGAGAAGTGCCTGATATCAGCCCGGCCGCCAAGCCGAACGGATCACGGAACGACTTGAACCAATCGCCCAAACACCATGCGAAGGCCCAGCCCGGCGAGATCGTGGCGGTGGTGCGCCGTATCCTTACCGAGAACGGCCGCGACTACCGGTGGTCGTATGTCTTCACCATACTCTGCCTGTTGACCGTGTCGGGAACGACAGCGGTGACCGCCTTGATCATGAGTCCCGTGGTCAACCAGATCTTCTACGAACGGCGTGGCGACCTGATCGCCTGGATCTGTGCTGCGATCCTGGGCGCCTTCATCCTGCGCGGCCTGGCCGGCTACGGCCAGGCGGTGACGCTCGCCAAGATCGGCAACAATCTGGTGGCGCGCTACCAGAAGCGCATCTTCGACCATCTGATGAAGCTTGGCGTCGGTTTCTTCAACGACACGCGCTCGGGCCGTCTGGCCGCGCAGATCAACGAGAATGTCAACGGCATCCGCGACCTTCTGTCGATGACGCTGACGTCGATCGCGCGCGACGGCGTGACGCTGATCGGGCTTGTCTGCGTCATGATCTACCAGGATCCGGTCCTGTCCCTGAGCTCGCTGCTGATCGGGCCGCCGCTGATCTACACCGTCACCTATCTGATGCGGCGGGTGCGGCGCATCACGCGTGAATCGGTGCAGATCAACGCGCGGCTGATCGGCGCCATGCAGGAAGCCACGCAAGGCATCGCCATCGTCAAGGCCTTCACCATGGAAGACGAGCTGTCGCGCCGTATCGGCAAGCTCGCCGACGATGCGGAGCAACGGTCAAACAAGATCGCCCGCGTTTCGGAACGGCTGACGCCGATCTCCGAGATACTGGCCGGTTTCACCGTTGCCGGCGTCATCGCCTATTCCGGCTACCGGGCGACCGTGCTCGGGCAGCCGCCGGGCGCGGTCTTTTCCTTCATCACGGCGCTGCTGCTCGCCTACGACCCGGCGCGGCGGCTGGCGCGCATGCAGGTCGGCATGGAGCGGGCGCTGGTCAATGCGCGCATGATCTACGAGTTGCTCGACCTCGAGCCGCAGCAGGGCGACGCGCCGGGAGCGGTCGCGGCGAAATTCACCAAGGGCGAGGTGCGCTTCAACAATGTGTCGTTCGGCTATGTCGCGGAGACGCCGGTGCTCCAGGATTTGAGCTTCGTCGCCGCCGCCGGCAAGACGACGGCGATCGTCGGGGCCTCCGGCGCCGGCAAGTCGACGCTGGTGGCGCTGCTGCAGCGCTTCCATGATGTCGACAGGGGCAGCATCGAGATCGACGGCGAGGACATTTCGCGGGTGACCAAGCAGTCGCTGCGCGGCTCTATCGCCTATGTCTCGCAGGCGCCCTATCTGTTCGAGGGCACCATCCGCGACAATATCCGCTACGGCCGGCCGAGCGCCACCGACGCCGAGATCGAACGCGCCGCGCAACAGGCCGCGGCCGACGATTTCATCCGCCAGCAGCCGGATGGCTACGACACCCCGGTCGGCGAAAACGGCGTGACGCTGTCGGGCGGCCAGCGCCAGCGCGTATCGATCGCCCGCGCCATCGTGCGCAATGCACCGATCCTGCTGCTCGACGAAGCGACCTCGGCACTCGACAACGAGGCGGAAGCGCGCGTCCAGCAGGCACTGACCCAGGTCATGGAAGGGCGCACCACCATCGTGATCGCGCACCGGCTGTCGACCGTGGTCAATGCCGACCAGATCATCGTGCTGGAAGAGGGCCGGCTGGTCGAACAGGGCACGCATGCCGCGCTGATGGCCGACCCGCACAGCGTCTATGCCCGCTTCCACCGGGTGCAGGGCAACAAGGGGCTGGGGCTTGTCGACGACGCCAAGTCTATCCAGAATGCCAAGTCCATCCAAACTCCGGCGCCACAACCACCGGTGCGACGCGCGAAGAAGGCGGTCGGGAGAATCTTATGAGCGGCATGTCTCCTAATGACACAAGCGATATGGGCCTGGTGGTGGTGGGTGCCGCCGGCCGCATGGGCCAGGCGCTGATCCGCGCCATCCACACGATACCGGGCGCGCGCGTCGCCGGCGCTGTCGAACGGTCCGGTTCGGCCTATCTCGGCAAGGATGCCGGCGAGCTTGCCGGCATCGGCATCATCAATGTGGCGATCGGCGACGATCCGCTGCCGGCCTTCGCCAAGGCCGACGGCGTGCTGGATTTCACGACGCCGGCGGCAACAGTCGAATTCGCCGGCTACGCGGCGCAGGCGCGTATCATCCATGTCATCGGCACGACAGGCTGCTCGGATGACGACAATGCCAGGATTGCGGCGTCGGCGCGCCACGCGACGATCGTCAAATCGGGCAATATGAGCCTTGGCGTCAATCTTCTGGCGGTGCTGGTCGAGCAGGCGGCGCGTGCGCTCGACGCCGACGATTTCGACATCGAGATCCTGGAAATGCACCACCGACACAAGGTCGACGCGCCGTCAGGAACGGCGTTGCTGCTCGGCGAAGCCGCGGCCGCCGGGCGCGGCATTGCGCTCGCTGGCAACGATGTGCGGTCACGCGACGGTCACACCGGCGTGCGAAAAGCCGGCTCGATCGGCTTTGCCACGCTGCGCGGCGGCTCGGTGGTCGGCGACCATTCGGTCATACTGGCCGGCACCGGCGAGCGCATCACGCTTGCCCATCATGCCGAGGACCGGGCAATCTTCGCCCGCGGCGCGGTCAAGGCGGCGCTTTGGGCGCGTGGCAAGAAGCCCGGGCTGTATTCGATGCGGGACGTGCTCGGGCTCGGCTGAGAAATCCAGAACTATTTTGTCGTTATGCAATTCCGGACGGAAAGCCGCTACACACTTTCCCCGGAATTGCTCAAACCTGAAGGAGCGGAAATGTCGAGAACCCTCGTGCTCGTGCGGCATGGCCAGAGCGAATGGAACCTGAAGAACCTGTTCACCGGCTGGCGCGACGTCGACCTGACCGAGCAGGGCCACAAGGAGGCCAGGGAGGCGGGCGCCAAGCTGAAGGCGCGCGGCCTGAAATTCGACATCGCCTTTACCTCGGCGCTGATCCGGGCGCAGAAGACTTGCCAGCACATTCTCGACGCGGTCGGCCAGAGCGGGCTCGAGACCATCCGCGACCAGGCGCTGAACGAACGCGACTATGGCGATCTCTCCGGCCTCAACAAGGACGACGCGCGCAAGAAGTGGGGCGAGGAGCAGGTGCATGTCTGGCGCCGCTCCTACGACGTGCCGCCGCCCGGCGGTGAAAGCCTGAAGGACACCGGCGCGCGCGTCTGGCCCTATTATCTGCACGACCTGCAGCCGCATGTGCTGCGCGGCGAGACCGTGCTGGTGGCGGCGCATGGCAACTCGCTGCGCGCGCTGATCATGGCGCTGGACGGCAAAACGGGTGAGGAGATCGTCAAGCTGGAACTCGGCACCGGCGTGCCGATCGTCTACACGCTCAACGCCGATTCGACGGTGGCGTCGAAAGAAGTGCTGGAGGGGTGAGCCGGCAGCAGGCATGTTTTCTTGATTGAGCATGATCTTTTCCGAAAACCGGTTCCCACTTTTCGGGATCATGCTCAGAAAAAAGCGCGTTGACACCCATCGTCTGCCCGCTTACATGAGCCCGCACCAGCCCAGATGGCGGAATTGGTAGACGCGCACGGTTCAGGTCCGTGTGCCGCAAGGCGTGGAGGTTCGAGTCCTCTTCTGGGCACCAAATTCCCGTTTCGGACCGTCCGAAATGATCCAGACACCCAGCAAAAAGCCCGGTTTTCCCGGGCTTTTTTGTTGCCTGATTCCAGGGTCGTCCGCACCAGGCTTTGATGCCGCCGGTTGCAACCTTCCCTTACGGCATATTTGTCACAGGTCTTTTTTGATCGGTTTATCCACAACCTCCGATATTGATCCGGTGTTTTCGCTGCCGCTAATGTGCCGCCCATTGCGTGATTTGGCGGGGAAACAGGGCAAGGCACGCAATGTCGCCGACTGCTTTCAGCGGTCAGCGCGGCGGACCTCCGCTTGGCCCTGCGACTGGTGGACTACACGCTACAGCCGCAGGGCCTTGACCGGCGAACTTGGCGGGGGGCGCCGGCCGGCGACCATGCACTGAGAGAAATCGGAGCCGAAACATCTGAATGAAGTACGCCGGCTGAACACTGCTTACGCAGAAGGTTGAATACTGCTTACGCAGGGGAATGACCCGAAATGGGTCAACAAGCTGGCACGGCAATTGCACCGCTGGGCTCGGGGCCTGGGGTGGAGGGCTCGTCGCTTCGCGAATGACCGGCGGGCCCTCGCACCGATTGTCGGCACTGCGGCATCCGCCGCCTTGGTTGGAGACTGACAGTGCCGAGATACGTTGTCGAAGAAATACACGGCAGTACGATTACGGCGTCCCAAAGCATTGTTGCGCCCTCGGCGTTCAAAGCTGCCGCCAATGCGACTGGCCGCTCAGTGACGCTATGGTCCGGCGAGCCGGCTTGTGTGCGCGTCACTGAATTCGGGATGAGCCGCTCGTTCACCTACGCTTATTGCGGCTCTTTTGCTGACAGCCACCAGCACGCCAGCACCGGCGCGCTCGCGAATCCAGGTGCCTTGCCGGAGCCGGATGATTTCAGGTCAAGTCGAATCCGGCTCTAAATCAAAGAGCGTGATGTCGTCGAGCGTGATGTCGTCCGAAAACCGCTTCACACTTTTTCGGCATCATGCTCCAGTGCTCAGAATTTCTCCTGGTCCGCGAACCCTGGCAGCGATTTGTGCAACGTGAGCTGAACCGCGTTAAAGAACTGCCGGACTTCATGACGCGCGGCTTCGGTTTCCGAGCCTCGCTCGATTGCAACCGAGAGCAGGTGGCTGGCTGTTTCGCGCCAGAATGTGGCTGCGTCCTCGCCATGAAGCCGGCCAATGGTGTCGGCAATGAGCCGCACAGTGGAAACCTCTCGACTGATCGGGAACGCGACAACTGACATTGACGGAATAACCCTGGCGCCATGAATCGATAATTGGTCTTTGACACAAGGCGTACCGCCAAAATCGGAAATGGATCGTTAAGGCCGCGCATGGCGATGCCCGGACAGGGCGCTGTGAGCGGTGGGCTTTCTTGCTTCATGTTCTGATTGAGTATTGGCTGCGCGAAAGCCGCCCGCCGCCTGCAAGCGGCGGGCTTCTCCTCCTCCCCACGCTATTCAGGTCAATCCATGATCTTGGCGATCTTGCGTACGCCTGGATCAAAGAGGACGACACCAACCCTACCCCAAACCTGAGACGGCTTTGAACGTTCCTTGGGTCAGCCTTCAGTCCATCCCGAACCTGTCTTTCATGGGACTTAAGCCCAGCGTGTCGCGCGCAAAGGGCGGGAGGATGGGTGCCACCCGGAACTGCAACTGCTCATCCTCGTTGCTCATTGCAAGTTACGGGAGGAGCCCAGCCATGGAGAAGAGCGTTTACCAAGCCCGCTGGCTACTGATGCCGATCGTCGCCGTCTCCATGACGTTCCTGGCGATTGGCATGCTCGTTAACTGAGGGTCGATTTCAATGGTATCTGCGCAGCTACGTCCCTTCCTGCGCCGATAGGGTTCGCACCGCCACGCCGCCGCAGTGGTGCGAACCCCCAATTGCCGCGCGCCTTGCGATCAACATGAAGTACGCCGGCTGAATATCCTCAGGAACATTAGCGGTCTCTAAAAGTTCGAGTTATGGCCGGTAGTGCCCCACACTTCCTGCCAAGATCGGGCCACGGACCTGATCGGGCCCGCGCTTCTCCGCCAGAAGCGCGGGCTCACTGTCTTCGAACGGACCTGCAGAACGCACCTTCCGACACAAAGACCTTCGGCCCGTATGTGCCATGTCGGACCTAAGGCCCAATCAAACCCGGCAAAGGTCCTACCGCGCCAGGACCAAAAGCCCAAGTTGGGAACATCGTCAGGAAAGGCACGTTCGCCTCCAGGTGTCCGCATCAACGCCACCGTTCAGAAAGCGAGCCACGAGTGATGCAAACAGCGGTTGGCTCGCATCAAGGAGAGAACCATGAGAATCCCCCTTTCGACTTCACTTGCAGGAATTTTGCTTTTGGCCGGCGTCGGAGCCGTTGCAGCACAGGACGTGATCATCGCGCCTGAGCAGGAGACGGTTGTACGTGAATACGTAAAGAAAAAGCCGCTCGCCTCGGTCAAGATACCCGGCGTCGAACTGAACATAGGGTCCGCCCTTCCGGACACGGTCGAGCTGCATGAAGTGCCGGATGTGCAATATCGTTATGTCGTTGTTGATGACCGGACTGTCCTGGTCGATCCCGGCACGCGCAAGATTGTGAAGATCTTGAACTGAAATAATTAAGCGGTGAAATAATTCCACCGCCGCTCTTCCTCGATCGGCGGTGGGATTAATTTCGGGAGATAGAGATGCCTTATGATTCGATGGAGGCTATGTTTGAACGGAGGAATGAGGGTGCCCAGATTTCAGGCGTATACGACGTCCGCCGCAAGCAGAAGGCCAACCTTGCGCCTCGCAGGCTGGGCGAGGCGATCCAGTTTGTGGCGTTAGCCGCACCCGAGCGCTACGTCGTGCGATCGGCCACCGTGGCCTTCGGCGAGACGGCGGACGACCGCCTGCGCGCAAATGAATGCGCAAGGATCTGGGCCAAATACGGAATGTCGCTTTTGGATAGAATCTGAAGCCCACTTGCTGGCAGCACCAACTGTTCTAAATGTCGAGACGCCCCAAGCTGGGGACGCTAGGATACGGCCCGGTGAAGCTCGGACATCAATTGAACCGTGCGGTACGTTGAGAATTTCTATCAGCGGTGGAGCAGGCTTTCGCTGGCCCTGCAGTTCCTCATTGCCGGCGGCATCGCTCTCTTGGCTGCAATGCTGATGGTAGGCTTGTGGGTCACATCGCAGATCAGGGAAGCCGTTATTCGCAATTCCGCCGGCACCACCGCCCTTTACGTCGACAGCGTGATTGCGCCGCTTCTGCCGGACATGCGCAAGAACGAGGCGCTTAGCGACAGCGTCAAACGAGCGCTTGACGAGACGTTGGACCAGGGTGCGCTTGGAAAAAAGCTGGTCTCGTTCAACCTCTGGGATCGTGGCGGCAAGATACTGTACTCCAAAGACCCACGGTTGATCGGCCAGGTGTTCGAGCCGAGTGCGAACCTGTTACGCGCTTTCGGGGGAGATGTGTTTGCCGAATTCGACAGACTGGATGACAACGAGCGGCAGCAGAAGGGAACGACTTCGCGTCTGCTTGAGATTTACAATCCGGTGCGCGAGCCATGGTCGGGCGATGTGGTAGCCGTCTCGGAATTCTATGAAGTCGCCGACGACTTCCAGAAAACCCTGAACGCGGCCTTGTGGTCGAGCTGGCTTGTCGTGGGAGGAGCGACGGCGGCGGCGCTGGCAATGTTGTCGGGCATCGTGCTTCGCGGCAGCCGCACAATTCACAGGCAGCGCCTGGCGCTTGAAGCAAAAATAGCTGAACTTCAAGAGCTGCTGTCGCAAAACTCGAAATTGCGCCATCGCGTGCAGCGCGCCTCGCGGCGTGCCACGGCGATCAACGAGCGCTACTTGCGTCGCATTGGCGCCGATCTTCACGACGGCCCAGCTCAGCTTGTCGCACTGGCGGCGCTTCGCGTGGACAGCCTTCACCTGGTCGATCCTGCCGCGCCGTCGAAAGATCGCAAAGCAGAAATCGCAGACATTCATCACACGCTGGACGAAGCAATGCGCGAGATACGCGCCATCTGCAACGGCCTCGTGCTTCCACAGATCGAAACCGCGGCAGTTGGGGACATACTGCGACTTGCCGTTACCGAGCACCAGCGCCGGACAGCGTCCTCGGTATCGCTTACCCTTCCTGCCAGGCTCCCTGAACTGGGAACATCCGAAAAGATCAGCATCTATCGTCTCGCCCAGGAGGGTCTGAACAACGCATGGCGCCACGCAAACGGCAAGGACCAGGCGGTCAACGCTTCTATGACGGGCGGCAAGCTCCAGATTGAAGTCTCCGATGGCGGCCCCGGCTTCGATCCGGCATCAAGCGAAGGACTCGGACTTGCCGGCCTGAGGGAGCGAATAGAAAGCATCGGGGGCCGTTTCGAAGCCTCTTCCAGCAGCAAGGGTACGCGGTTGACCGTCACCCTGTCGATCGAGGAACAACAATGAGCGCTGTCGTTCGCATCACTATTGTTGATGACCATCCGCTTTTTCGCGAAGGCGTCGCACGCAGCCTCCGTGAAATCGGTGGCTTCGAAATCGCCGGTGAAGGAGCCACCGCTGCGGATGCTGAAAGGCTCGCCCGGATCGAGCAGCCGGACGTTATGCTGCTCGACATAAGCATGCCTGGCGGGGGACTGCAGGCCGCCGCGAACATTTTGGCAAAGTCCCCGAACCAGAAGATCGTCATTCTTACCGTATCGGAGGCAAATGCCGATTTGGCACTCGCGCTCAAGACAGGTGTTCGTGGTTATGTTCTGAAAGGGGTCCGCTCGAGTTCACTGGCTGAGATATTGAAAAGCATCGCTGCCGGAGAAAAATACATCCCGCCTACGCTTTCGGCTCGATTGTTGAATGAGCTGATCCAGCCCGAAACCCGGAAGGTCGATCTCATTGGGCAACTCTCGGACCGTGAGTTTGGAATACTCTCCCTGGTAGCGGAGGGATTGAGCAACAAAGAAGCCGCAAAGAGGCTCGCGCTCCAGGAAAAGACGATCAAACATCACATGACGCGTATTCTCGCAAAACTCAAAGTTCGCAATCGCACAGAGGCCGCGCTTTTAATGCATGAGTCCAAGACCAGGCCGGTTGACATCATGCACCAGCCTGCCCCGTGAATTGCGGTTGGTGTCCCGACAGGCTCCCGAACGGCAGACATCAAAGGGCTTTTAACCGCCTCACGTCGGAAGCTTTTACGGCGCGATCGATAATGGTTCGGCCGAGCGCGTCCTTCATTCTGAACCGCCCAGCCTCGACTCTCTCGCTGATACCGTCTGGATGGACAACCTCGATAACGTTGCCCTGAACCGTCACCTTGTCGCCGGTCGCCGGATTTACCTTGGTTTCCCCGCCGCTTTTGCCGGCGCTGCTTCCATCGTCGCCGCCATCGTCGCTGTCGCCGCTGCCATTGCCGTTAGAGTTGCCATTGCCGGTATTCCCGTTCCCGTTGTTGCCGTTTCCGCTATTGCCGTTTCCGTTATTGCCTTTGCCATTGCCGCCCGCGCCGTTCTTTGCGTAAGCAGCAGCGGGCCCAAGCTCGGGAAACATTGAGTGGTCGAGTTCAACAATGCAGGGCACGAATGTCAGCATCGCTCCCAGCGAAGCAGGAGCGATGAGCCGGCAAAGCCAACGCAATGAGGGAACGGGCATTTTGCTTCTCCCTGTGATGAGGACGGAAGCACAATCGGGCCGCCGGTTCCATGCCACATAGTAATTGGCTAATCCAGCACTGGACCTTTGTCACTTGGCCCTATTCACCATCTGGACGCCTGTATAGGAAATCCTTCAAAATTTCAAATCAACTTGAACGTCATTTATTCCGGCTTTGTTCCTCGCCGGAGATCCTTCCGTCATTTCCAACCGGGAATAATCAGACCTTGGTCGTAACCCGATATGCCCAGAGGTCCGAGACTGTCGGTCTAAAGGCCCGGCGCGGGAACGCCCCCCTGAGACTGGCGTTACGGGCTCTGTTTAAGCGAGGACCTTATGGACGAGAAAATGTGGCAGTCCCCCTATGTCAACACTGGCAATGGCCTGGGCACCGCGCTTGCCGTGCTCGTGGTCGGCCTCATGGCGATCGGCGTTGTGTTCCTCATTCTAGGTGGTGCGCTCTACCTGGATCAAGGGACCGACGAGCGCTCGCTCTCGACCATCCCTGCCCGAGCCGTCGTTACCCAAGGCAGCAGCCCGGCAAGGTGAGTCTGTATGAATTGCGGATGCAGCCTTCGGCAGGGCCTGAAACGATCACTGCGGGCAGATTGCTTGCATCATGGAGGAACCAGAGGGGTGGATGACCAGTGACGCAAACAGTGAGCAGGGTCTATGATTCTCGTTTCGACGCCGCCAGCGCCGTCAGAGCCCTGCTGTCAGCAGGGGTGCCTCGAGAAAACATCACCGTGTTCTGGCCTCCGGATGATGAAGCAGCAATCGTTTCAGCCATCTCCGTCGTAGGCGCGGCCTTTGGCGCCTCGATTGGTCTGCTTGCAGCCATGTCGCTGGCGGTGTATGGCGCGATCCCGTTCGAAGGAGGGTGGCTGGCAATGGCGGTCGTCGGTGGCGTGGTCTGCGGCGGCTTTGCGGGTGGGATTCTCGGTACGTTCGCCGATGTACCAGAGGAACTCGTCGAAAAGAGCTCCCCTCAAGGCATCGTCCTGGTTGTTGCAGAAGTCGAGGAACAAATCGCGACGGAGTGCGGCGTCTGCCTTGGCGCCGCGAACACCCGTGCGGAATATGCGCGACAGTCGGCATTTTCGTAAAATCGGGCAGCGCCGCTGCGGCGGCCACGGGCGATGACAGGAATATGCGGCGACGCCAAAGGCCCGCCAGATTTGTCATGGTGTGCCGCCGCGCTTGCGGGCCTGCATGATTTTCGCCACTCGCAGCATTGCTCGTCGATGAGGTCCCACCAGCTCGATTGGCGCCAGCGCCTCGTTCATGGTGACCCCGGTCTCTCGGGCGAGCGCGTCGGCGTGAAGTTCCTTCTGGCGATCAAGATCGCCTCATGATGCCGGTCGTTACGCCCGCGATGCGGTGAAATCGGTATCTGCGGACCAAGTATTTTTAGAGCGCTCCACTGAGGAAGGGACGCCTCCGCGCAAGAGTGGCTTGGGATCGCTGAGTGACTTACCGACCGGGACACGGGTCAAGCACCCCGCCGCAGCCTCAGCCCAGCCCGATCCTTCTCGCCCCCTGCCGGAACAGCGCCTCGGCGTCGGGTTCGAAGCGGAAGGTGCCGATGAAATCGTCGGCGCAGTAGCTTGGGTGCGTCTTGCGCAGCGTGGCGGCGAAATTTCGGGCCTCGTCCTGCCGCCCCGCCAGCGCCAGGCAGTGCGCGGCGATGGCCAGGATGATGGCATGGGCGTTGGGGCGGGCGGCGGCCTTCAGCGCCCACTCGGCCGCCTCATCGAACTGGCCGAGCCGGGCAAGCGCCATGGCGCGGGAGCCGAGCATGCCGAACAGCAGCGGATCGAACGGGCTGAGATGCCTGGAATGATCGGACGAGCCGATCGCGGATTTCGGGTCGCCCGATTGCGAATGCACGAAGGAGAGCGCGTAGTGGCCGAGCGCGAAGTTGGGGCTCAAGTCGACGGCCCGTTCGAGCTCCACGAGCGAGCCATCCTGCTCGCCGCGCAGCCATAGTGCCCGGCCCATGGCCCAGTGCGCGGCCGGATTTTGATCGTCGACCAGAAGGCTTTGCCCGGCACTCTCGAAGGCAAGCGCGGTTTCCTGCTCGCGATCGCCCCAGCGCTGGAAAGCATTCTGCCAATGGGTGAAGGAGAGGCCTGCATAGGCGCGGGCGAAGGTCGGATCGAGCTTCAAGGCCATGTCGAAGAAATGCCTGGCCTGCTCGTTCTCCGTGCGGGTGAAGCGATACATATGCCAGAGGCCGCGATGATAGGCCTCCCACGCATTGAGCGAGTTCGGCGCCTTCAGCATGGCGCGGTTGCGCTCGACTGTCCCGATCTCGGTCGAGATCGACGAGACGATGGCATTGCCGATCTCGTCCAGCACGGCAAAGATGTCGTCGGGCCGACGCTCGAACGTTTCGGTCCAGACGATCCTGGCGGTGCGCACCTCGACCAGTTCGGCGCTGACGACGACGCGGCCTGGCAGGCTGCGCACCGCGCCGGTGGCGACATAGTCGACATTCAGCCGCCGTCCGGCATCCTCCGGGGCGATGTCCTTTTCCGCCAGCGCAAAGACCGAGCCGCGTGCGATGACGAAGAAATCCCTGAGCTTGGCCAGGCGGGTGATGATGTCGTGGGTGAGGCCGTCGGCCAATCCACCACGGGGAAGGCCGATGCCGGCTTCCTCGACAAATGGCATCACCGCCAGTGAAGCCCGGCGCAACGGAACGGCGTCGGGTTCGGCGAGCGCGACCGGGGGCGTCAAGGTGACCATCGAGCGCGCGCAGGGCGTGGCTACCGATGGCCGTTCCTTGATCGCCCGCCAGGCGTCGCGGACCGGAGCGAAATCCAGATCCTCGGACTGGAAGAGCAGTGCGGCGGCGGCAAGATGATCCTCGCAGGCGCCGATCTGGCCGCGCCTGGCCAGATTTTCCAGCAATGCGACATGCGCGCGCCCGTCGAAAGGCGCCAGCGCAAGCCATTTCTCGATATGGGCGGACACGCTTCCCGAGCCCGCCGGGAGATTGTTGACGAGATGCTCCAGAATGGCGGCATGGCATGAGGAGAAGCGGCGGCGCTGCGCGGTCAGCCAGCTCATGAAATGCGGGCTGCGGTCGATCTCCAGGCCTTCGAGGAAATCGCCGGCGAACTGTTCGGACAAGGCCTGCAGCCGCTCCAGGTCGAGCGTCTCGATGCCCCTGGCGGCGGCCGAGGCAATATCGATCGCGTCGACGAAACTGCCGCTGAGATCAAGCGCGACCGTATCGCCCGAGGTCTCGACCCTGGCGGGGTCGTCGAGACCGCTTCTGAGTTTGCTCAGGCACCAGCGGAGCTCGCCCCTCGGGTCGTTCGGCACATCCCACAGAAGTTCGCACAGGCGGCTGCGGCTCACGGGATGCGGGGCCAGCGCCAGATAGGCGAAGAGAGCGCGCAGCTTACGCGACGCCGGCAGTTGCACCGTGGCGCCGTCGCGCACGACGGTCAGCGGACCGAACAGGCGCACGCAAAGCCCTGCCGTGCCGCCGTTCAGGCTCGATCGAGTGGATTCCACGTGCGTTTCCACGCCTGCTCCCACGCTGGCCAATCGGCCACTGTTCTATCACCAAACCCGACAAGGCGCACCGACGGCGAATTTCCACGCCGGACGCGCCCGTTGCGGCATATGCCGTGAAGTCACCTTAGCGCGGCAAGGTCTCGAAACCTCGCCGCCCAATCCGCCGGTTTGTAACCGGCGCGTGACCACAAACAATGATGACAAGATCGAGGAGATCGACATGTTGCATAAACAGAAAATCAGAACCACGGCCGGCCGCGGCCGCCGCTTCGACAGCATTCTCGACACGGTTGGCGATACGCCGGTGATCCGGATCAACAATCTCGGCCCGGCCCATGCGACCATCTATGTGAAGGCGGAATTCTTCAATCCCGCGGCCTCGGTGAAGGACCGGCTGGCGCTCAACATCATCGAGGAGGGCGAGCGCAGCGGCGCGCTGAAGCCGGGACAGACCGTCGTCGAGGCGACCAGCGGCAACACCGGCATCGGGCTGGCCATGGTCTGCGCGCAGAAGGGTTATCCGCTGGTGGTGACGATGGCCGACAGTTTCTCCATCGAACGGCGCAAGCTTATGCGCATGCTGGGCGCCAAGGTGGTGCTGACGCCGCGCGCCCAGAAAGGCTTCGGCATGTACAAGAAGGCGGTGGAGCTGGCGGAAGCCAATGGCTGGTTCCTGGCCCGTCAGTTCGAGACCAAGGCCAATGCCGCCATCCACGAGGCGACGACAGCGCGCGAGATCATGAACGACTTCGCCGGCGCGCGGCTCGACTGCTTCGTCACCGGCTATGGCACCGGCGGCACGGTCGTCGGCGTTGGGCGCGTGCTGCGGCGCGAGCGGCCGGAGACGCGGATCGTGCTGGCCGAGCCGGCCAATGCCCAGCTCATCGGCAGCGGCACGGCGCAGGAGCGCGGCGCCGGTGGCGCGCCCGCCGCCAGCCACCCGGCCTTCGAGCCGCACCCGATCCAGGGCTGGACCCCGGATTTCATCCCTGACGTGCTGCAAGAGGCGATCGACAAGAGCCTCTATGACGAGGTGATGCCCATTCCCGGGCCGGAAGGCATCAAATGGGCCAAGGCGCTGGCGCAGAAGGAAGGCATCTTCACCGGCATTTCCGGCGGCGCCACCTTCGCAGTGGCGCACCGGGTGGCGGAAATGGCAGCACCCGGTTCGGTGATCCTGTGCATGCTGCCCGACACCGGCGAGCGTTACATGACGACGCCGCTGTTCGACGGCATCGAGGCCGAGATGGACGCCGAGGAGATCGCGCTCTCGCAGTCGACGCCCGGCTGCCAGTTTCCGGCGTGACAGCGACATATCGGGAGCGACCTGCATGGACACGCCGTCTGGATTCACCGCCACGACCACCGAGGAAACGCTTGACCCCCCGGACTGGGCCGATGTGCAGGTCCTGTCGCATCGGATCGTCGACGATGCCGTCGCTTACCTGCGTGATGTCAGAGAGCGGCCGGTGTGGCGGGAGATGCCTGGAGATGTGAGGGACTTCTTCACCGCGTCCCTGCCGCAATCGCCATCGCCGCTGGCCGATGTCTATGGCGACGTCGTCGAGAGACTGATGGCCTATCCGATGGGCAATATCCATCCGCGCTTCTGGGCCTGGTACATGGGGTCGAGCAATTTCACCGGTGCGCTCGGCGATTTCCTGGCGGCGATCCAGGGCTCCAATCTCGGCGGCGGCAACCATGCCGCCGCCCTTATGGACAGCCAGGTGGTGGATTGGATGAAGCAGATGCTGGGCTTTCCCCAATCCGCCAGCGGCACGCTGGTCAGCGGCGGCTCGATGGCCAATATCATCGGGCTGACCGTGGCGCGCAATGCCAAGGCCGGCGTAGACGTGCGCGAATATGGCGTCGCCGCCATGACCAAGCCGTTGCGCTTCTACGGCTCGGACCAGATCCATTCCTGCCATCGCAAGGCAATGGAAGCGCTCGGCCTCGGCAACCGGGCGCTGCGGCGCATCCCGACCGATGCCGGATTGCGAATCGACATCGACGCGTTGCGCAAGGCGATCGCCGAGGACCGCAAGGCAGGCTTCAAGCCGGCCTGCGTCATCGGCACGGCAGGCACGGTGAACACCGGCGCGATCGACGATCTGCAGGCGCTGGCAAGGGTGGCCGCTGAGGAGGACCTCTGGTTCCATGTCGACGGCTGCATCGGCGCCCTGATGGCTATTGCACCGGAAAATGCCCATCGTGTCGCCGGTATCGAACGCGCCCACTCGATCGCGCTCGACCCGCACAAATGGCTGCACGCGCCGTTCGAGGTCGGCTGCGCGCTGGTCAGGGACGGCGCCTCGCATCGCGATACGTTTGCGGTCACGCCGGAATATCTGGAATCGACGCCACGCGGGCTCGCCTCCGGACAATGGCTGCATGATTACGGCCTGCAGACGTCGCGCGGTTTTCGCGCGCTGAAGGTGTGGATGGCGTTGAAGGAGCATGGCGTCGAGAAATTCGGCCGGCTGATCGATCAGAACATCGCCCAGGGCCACACGCTCGCCGGGCTGATCGAGGCCGAGCCGACGCTCGAGTTGACGGCGCCGACCAGCATCAACATCGTCTGCTTTCGCTATCGCGGCGATGGACAGGCGGGCGAGGAGTTGACGGGCGAGGCGCTGAAGGCGCTCAACACCGAGATCATGCTGAGGCTGCAGGAAGAAGGCATCGCCGTCCTCTCGGACACGACGGTGCATGGCCAGCATTGCCTCAGGGTGGCGATCAACAATCACCGCACCCGGCGCGAGGATCTGGACCTGCTGGTGCGCGAAACAGTGCGCCTTGGGAAGGAGATCTTGAGGTCGCGCTAGTACCCTCACAGAAGGGCATGGAGGATGTTCCTGTCATCAGACATCATCGACGAACCTACCTTCCCCGCCACCGAGATAGGTTTCCCACAGATGGTCCGACATCAGCCGGCGATAGCGTTTCGTGTCGATCGACTTCCGGTGCGAGGCGCCGCGCACGTGGAAAAAGATGTCGCCCAGCATGCGGTAGTCCGCCTGGACGCCGTCGAGTTGCAGGCTGACCGCCTTCCTGTCCACGGTGGCGACGTCGCCCGGGTCGAGTTGGCGATATAATAGCGGCCAATTTCCCCCGCCCGTATCCATTCCGCGTTCGAAGCGGGGGGTGAAATCCATGTCGAGGCCTTCCACGGAAGAGAAGCGGAAAAAGCACAGGCCCGCCCAGAGGAACCATCCCTCGAGGCCGCGCTTGGCCAGCCACCTTGAGCCATAGGCGACCTTTGCTTCCATCGCCTTCGTAATATCGACAGCGGCGACGGGAAAGCAATCGTGGTCGAGAAAGCCGAACAGTTCGGGCTTGAGGTGCCGCACGATGTTGTGGAAGGTCCAGTTCATGGCGATGCCATGCGACCGGTTGGGATTGGTTTCCCGATTCCGCGGCAGACCGAAATAGGCAACGCCGCGCGCCCGGCAGATGTCCTCGATGATCTTGCGCGCCGGTTGCCTGGACGAATTGTCGATGACGACCAGCGTCATTCCGGAGGCGTGAAGCTGCCAGGCCCGGGTGAGCACATCGATGACCCAGGGCGTGTTGAAGGCGATGCTGAAGCAGAAGTTTCGCGAGCCGGTGGATTGCAAATGCGCGGCAAAACCCCGGCCTTCGGCGACACCCTGTGACCGGAAACTGCCTTCGACCAGCCTGTTGCGGATGGATTTGGCTTTTCGGACGGGCCAATTCTGGTGGAGCAGATCATTGAGCGTTTTGAGCGGCTTCGAGGTCATTTTCGCGCAAGCCACGGATGAACCATCCAATCCATAGGCCGAAGCCGGTGCCGCGACAAGCATCCTGCGCAAGGTTGCTTGCATGGCAGGCGTAACTTGGCGATAACCGCTGTCTGGCGGGTAGCGCCAAAAACCTGATTATGAAGCTGAGGGGTGGGCATGCTTTCAACTAGGCTGCGTGGCGCTTTCTTCGCCGTCGGCATCGCGTTCGCGATGTGCCTGCAGGCACAGGCGGTCGAATTCACGACGGTCACGATCAAGGTCGGCTATGGCGCCGGGGGAAATTACGATCTGACCTCACGCCTGGTCGCGCGGCACCTTGGCCGGTTCCTGCCGGGCAATCCGTCCGTCGTCGTGCAGAACGTGCCGGGTGGCGGCAGCCTGAAACTCACCAAGATGATGCTGGGCAGCGAACCCGCGGACGGCAGCGTCATCGCCTCGGTCAGCGAAGCCATGCCCTTCGCACCGGTGCTTGACCCGGCAAACGCCGATTTCGATCCGCTTTCGATGCAGTGGATCGGTTCCTTGTCGAAGGAACCATCCATCTGCATCACCACAAAAAGCTCCGGCATCGACACGATGGACAAGTTCCTGCAGAGCGAGTTTCTCCTCGGGGCGTCGGGCAAGAGCAGCCTGACCTACATCCTTGCCGCTGTGGTCAAGAACGGCCTGCCTGCCAAGTTCGGCATCGTCACGGGATTTGACGGTATCGCGGAGATCATGGTCGCCAGCGAGCGTGGCGAAGTCGCGGGTCTTTGTGCCCTTGTCTATTACAACGTCGCCGACAAACTCGACGAGTTCAATGTCATTGGAACATTCGGACCTGGTACCGTTTCCGGAGCGCCGGCGCTGCCGCGTTTTTCCGACCAGATCAAGGATCCGGTGAAGCATCAAGCCGCCGTGCTGATCGAATCGTCGCGGAATTTCCACTTGCCGCTGATGGCGCCGCCCGGAACGCCGAAAGAAACGCTCGACAGCTTGCGCAGGGCCTATGTCGACATGAGCAAGGATCCGGAATTCCTTGCGGACGCCGCCAAGCCGGGCGACTTGACCATCAACATCACGACCGGTGAAGAGATCGGCAAGTTCGTCGCCGACCAGCTGAAGGCGGATCCGGCTGTGTTCGAGGCCGCCAGAAATCTCGCGAAGTAAGAGCCTGGCAGGGACTCTAGGGTGGACGTGATCCTCACGGCTGTCGTCGAAATGGCGCAGCCTTTCCGACTGCTGATGCTGATGGCCGGGGTCTTCGCCGGGCTCATCGTCGGCGCGGTTCCCGGCATTGGCGGCCTGTTCGGAATGGCCCTGCTCATTCCGATGACCTACAATATGGACGCCTATGCGGCGTTCGCGCTGCTGCTCGGCATGGGCTCGGTCAACACCACATCCGACACGATACCGGCCATTCTTTTCGGCGTTCCGGGTTCGGTCGGCGCCGCCGCGACCGTGCTCGACGGCCATGCCATGGCCAAGAAGGGCGAAGCCGCGCGCGCCTTCGGCGCCTCCTATTCGGCGTCGCTGATCGGCGGCGTCTTCGGCGCGCTGGTGCTTGCCGCTTCGATCCCGGTGATCAGGCCGATCGTCCTCTATCTGAAGACGCCGGATTTCTTCGCCATCTGCGCTTTCGGCCTGTCGGTCGTGGCGCTGCTTGCCGGCAGCCAGCCGCTGAAGGGTCTCGCCGCCGCTATGCTCGGCATGCTGGCCTGCTTTGTCGGCCTCGACGACATTGCCGGCGCCGACAGATGGACCTTCGGCCAGATCTATCTCTGGGACGGGTTGCCGATCGTCGTGGTGTTTCTCGGGCTGTTCGGGCTGCCCGAACTGGCCTCGCTACTGATGCGCGGTTCGATTCAGGGCAATTCGGAGATCCCGAGCTATTCCGGCATGCGCCAGGGCATGATGGACACGCTGCGGGAGTGGCCGCTGGTCTTGCGCTGCAGCGCCATCGGCTCGCTGCTTGGCGCAGTGCCCGGCGTCGGCATCGCCGTGCTGGACTGGATCGCCTACGGCCACGCGGCGCGGCGGCCGGGACCCGGCCCGAAATTCGGGGAAGGCAATGTGCGCGGCGTCATCGCTCCCGAGAGCGCCAACAACGCCAAGGAGGGCGGCTCGCTCATCCCCACCATCGCCTTCGGCGTGCCCGGATCTGCCTCGATGAGCATCCTGCTCGGTGCCTTTGTCGTCCATGGCCTGGTCCCGGGCCCGGACATGCTGGGCAAGAATGCGGCGGTCACCGTGTCGATGGTGTTCTCGATTGCCCTCGCCAACATCATCGGCGCCATCACCTGCCTGGTTCTGACCAGACCCCTGGCGCGGATTGCCCGCGTCTCGGCCACCGTGCTGGTGCCCCTGGTCATCACCTTCATCGTCGTCGGCGCCTACCAGACCAATATGAGCGCACTCGACTTCGTCCTCCTGATGCTGATCGGCGGCGGCGGCATGGCGATGAAAGAGCTCAACTGGCCGCGTTCGGCTTTTGCACTGGGCTTCGTGCTTGGCCCGAGCCTTGAGAGCTATTTCTTTCTCGCCTACCAGATTTCGGGCTGGGCCTGGCTGACGCAGCCGCTGGTCCTGGTTCTGCTTGGCCTCGCCGGCGCCGGCATGGTCAGGCAGACGGTGTCCTGGATCAAGGCGAGGAACAGCACAGGCGCCCTGCCACAGCCGCTGCCCGACCTGATCGCCAGCAGCGCGTTGACGGTGCTTGCCGTGGCGGCCTTTGTCACGGCGGCCATTTGGTTTCCCTTCGAGGCCGGTATCTTTCCGATGATCACTGCCGGCCTGCTGGCGCTGCTGGCGTTGGCGATATCGGTTCAGACGGCCACAAGACTGCGGCGACAAAGGCAAAGCGGACGGACATCGGTCGCAAATGCTGCGCCCAATGGCGAATGGGCGCCTTCCGGCGAAAAGGCGATGCAAGGCAATCTCGCCATTATCGGCCTGTGCCTGGTGCTTGCCGCGCTGGTCCTGCTGATCGGTCATCTGGCGGCGACCTTTGTCTTCGTGGCGGGAGCGATCCTGGCGTTCGGCTCGGCGTCGCGGCGTGCGCCGCCCCTGATCGCCGGGGTGACGACATTGATCATGTATGCCGTCTTCGATCTCCTGGCTTCGCAACCCTGGCCGACGCCATGGCTGATGCAGATCTTCTGATTACTCGCGCGGCGGCTGCGCCGACAGAGTCTCGACAAGGCGACGTCGCAACAGCTTGCCATTGTCGCTGTAGGGCAGCGACGCCACCAGCCGGACCTCGCGCGGCCGCCGGTCGGGGCTGATGTTGGCGCGCAGGAAAGCCTGGAATTCGTCGACCGTCCCGTGCTCGGTGACGATGAAGACCGCAATCTCCTGGCCCATCGTCTCGTCGGGGAAACCGGTGACCGCGACGTCCAGCACCTTGGGATGAGCGCGGATCAGCTTTTCCAGTTCCTGCGGCGCGACGTTGACGCCGCCGCGCACGATCATATCGGATTCGCGATCGACGATCGTCAGGAAACCGGCGTCGTCGAGAAAGCCGATGTCGCCGGGCATGCCCCAGTTCGGACCCATGATCCTCGGATCGATGAAAGGCCGATTGCCTGGCAGGAGCACCGCCGAGGCCATGGTGGACGTCCAGGCCTTGATCAGCCCGGTTTCGCCATTGGCAAGGACATGCCCCTCGGCATCGACGATGTCGATGCGCACGCCGCCAAACGGGCGGCCGGCGCTTTCGGGCCTGGCCAGCACATCCGGGCCGGACAGCATCGAGATGTTGCCGGTGAGGCTCGACGCATAGGAGATGCGATAGCCCGAAGAGATATAACGGTAGGCGGCAAGCTTGTCCTCGGGGCGCGCCGGCCCGCCAATGCTGTAGAGCACCCGGAGGTCGGGCAACGGGCTGGTCGCGGGTTGACCCACCTCACGCACCAGTCTCGAGATCACCGGCGGCGGCAGCGAGGTTCCGCTGGCGCGGAACGACAGCAATCCCTCGATAAGCTCGGACGGCGTGAACAGCGGTGGAAAGAAATTGACCGTGCCGCCATAGAGCAGATAGCTGAATATCTGATGGCGTGTCGCCGAATAGGACAGGGCCATCGGCGTCAGAAGGCGCTTTTCCGTGCCGTCGAGCGTGCTCTTGCGCGCGGTCACGCGTCCGCTCAGCGCCTCATGGGACTGAATGTAAGCCTTCGGATCGCCGGTTGTGCCGGACGAGAACATGAGGAAGGCCGGATGCGCACCGGTGGCGCCGGCCGGGGCGGCATGGGCGGCCGGCGAGGCGTTCTTCCAGTCGGCCTGAAAAATGGCGCCCGGATAGGGATCGTCGCCGGGTGGGCTGCGGCTTTCGAAAATCATCGCCAGCGCGAAATCCCTGATATTCCTGGCCCGCTGGCTCCTGGGCGCGCGGAAATCGATGACCACCGGCGTGGCGTCGATCTTCCAGCAGGCAAGAATGGCCAGGACAACGTCGATATTGTCGACCATGGCAAGGCCGACACGGTCGCCGGGCCGAAGCCCCGACATTTTGAAGTTGGCGGCGAGATGCCCGACCTGGACGAGGGCTTGCGCATAGGTGATCCGCGAATGGCCGCTGACCATCGCCACGCGGTCGCCATTGGCCGCGAAAGCGTCCAATATCTGTCGGCCGAAATTCATCAATGACGCTCGCGCCCCGCCGCGTCTCTGGCGGCGAGGAAGGCGATGATCTCGTCGTCGATGGCGTCCATATTGGCTTCGCGAAATCTGTCATGCGTGCCGGGCAAGACGACTGTCTTTATCCTGGCCTTCTCGAACACCCAGCCCTTGTACTGGTCCACCGTCCGGGCGCCCCATTCCGAGCTGGCGAGAACCAGGACGTCGCAAGGATATGGGTCGGGAGAGAAGCCAGCCGTGGCGCGGACGAGCATGCTCTTGAAGGCCTTGTGCCTGGTGTGGCGGCCAAGCCGCGTCTGCCCGAGCCCGATCGTCCTCAGACCATCGCGCAGCGTACGCCAGTAGACGACCTTGCGGGTGATCTGGCGCCGCCTGCGGGCCGTCATGCGTTCGTCTTCCATCGGCTTCAGCCAGGCCGAGCCGAGCGGCGGCGGATCGATCAGTAGCAGCGCCGGCCGCTCGCCGGTCGCTTCATAGACCTTGCGGCCGACCTCGATGGCCAGCAGGCCGCCCAGGCAGATGCCGCCGACGACGCCGGGATGGCGGCCCATCGCCGAGGTCAGGCCCTCGAAATAGTTGGAACTGATCTCGGCGACGCTGGAACAGGGCGTCTCGCCGGGCTCGAGCCCCATGCCGCGCACGGCCAGAACCGCGTATCTTTCCTTGAGACGCCTGCCGAAACGGTTGGCGAAGAGCGCCGACCCCGAAATGCCGTGGATCATGGCGAGCGGCTCGCGGCCGGTACTGCCGGCTACCGGCACGATGAGCCGGCGCGCCGGATGGAGCGGCGTCAGGGATGCGATCAGCCTGCCGAACTCACGCGGCGTCTGCGCCTCAAGGAGCACGGAGGTTTGAAGACTCACATCGAACCGCTTCTGCACGGCAAGAACAAAATTCTCCGCCATCAGCGAGTCGCAGCCGAGATCGAAGAAATTGTCATCAAGTTGGACGGACGTTACCTGCAACTCCGCCGCGAACATGGCGGCAATCGCATGCGCCGGCCCGTCGCTTGACATGCCATAGGCAGGCCGGATCGCGGTCTGTACATTCATCGGAGAGCCCCTGACCGATGCAAATGCGCATTCGGCGAAGCTGCGGTTCGCGAACGCTTCTTCGCTTTTACCGGCAGGTCGCGCAACGGACAAGCATTCATTACGCGATCGGTAAAGACCCGTCGTCAACTTCCGGGACGGCGGGGCGGAAGAGGCGCCCGGAACTTCATTCGATCACGCGTCGAGCCAGACCTTCTCGAAATGCTGCTCGAGCGACTGGTGCTGCTCGCAGCCATGCACGCCCTTACGATAGGTGCGATAGACCGAGCGCCAATAGGGCTGGATGATGATGCCGGAATCGCGCAGGTTCTGCTCGATCCTGGCCATGATCTCCTTGCGGGCGGTGGCATCGGGGGTGGCCAGCGCCTTGTCGAGCAAAGTGTCGAACTCGGGATTGGCATAGGCGCTTTCGTTCCAGGCGGCGCCTGATTTATAGGCGAGCGCCAGCACCTGGACGCCGAGCGGCCGGCCGAGCCATTCGGTGCAGGAGAAGGGATATTTGCTCCAGTCGTTCCAGAACGTTGCCGCCGGCAGCACGGTGCGCTTGACCTTGAGCCCGGCCTCGCGCATCTGCGCGGCAATCGCATCGCCGCTGGTCTTCTGCCAGTCGACATCGACCGAGATGAGATCGAATTCATGATCGGTCTTGCCGGCCTCGGCGAGCAGCGCCTTGGCCTCGTCGACCTTGCGCACGGCCGGGCCGATATCGGCATATTCGGCATGCATCGGCCCGACATGGTGGTTTTCGGCCGGCTTGCCCCGGTTGTCTATGCCAAGCTGCAACACTGCGGTGTTGTCGACCGCGAGCTGGGCAGCGCGCCGCACCTTGACGTCGTCATAGGGCGGATTGCCGACATTGAAACGCGCGACCAGGGTCGAGCCGGTGGCGAGTTCCGAATTCCCGAGCTCCATCTGTTCGGTCTGCGACACCGTATCGGCGGCGGTTTCGTGATTGGTGTCGATCTCGCCCGATTCGAAGGCCGACAGCATGGCATTGGGATCGGAGCCGTAGTCGACCCATTTGATGCCGTCGAGATAGAAGTCGCCCTTCCACCACGGCTTGTCCTTGCGGCGGACCTCGGCGCCGGTCTCGGCGTCCCATGACACCAGCTCGCAAGGCCCGGTGGTGATCGCCAGCGCCTTCAGCGGATCGTCGCCACCATCGTAGGAGCGGTGCATGATCAGTCCGGGATAATCGGCCACGCCGGCAATCAGCGAAATATCGGGCTTCGGCAGATTGAGCTTGATGGTGAAGTCGTCGACGCGCTCGATGCCGCCATCGACGGCTTTCTTGGTGTCGGCGTTGACCAGCGCGCCCAGCCGCGCGGCGACCGAATTGCCGGCGATGGAAGCATCGCACCAGCGCGTGAGGTTGTGGACGACATCGTCGGCATTGAAGGTGTCGCCGTTCGACCAGGTTATGCCCTTGCGGACATGCAGCGTCAGCGTCTTGGCGTCGTCGCTGGTCTCCCAGCTCTCGAGCAGCCATGGCTCGAAGGTGAAATCGCGGTTCCAGCGGACCAGGTATTCGTTGCACTGGCGGGCGATGTTGGACATTTCGACACCGTCGAAGGTGCGCGGATCCTTGAAGCCCTTGACGTTCATGGCGACGCGCAGCACGCCGCCGCGCTTCGGCTCCTCGGCCCTGGCCGGGGACGGCGCCAGGCCGCCCAGCGCCAGCGCACCGGCGGCGCTGACGCCGAGTGCCGCCATGGTGGCGAGATATTCGCGCCGGTTCATATGGCCCTTCTTGAACCCGTCGGCGACGGGCTCGGCCTGCGGATGCAATGATCTGCCGGTCAACATGAACTTCATTGTCGTTCCCCTGTTGTTGGTGCATGTCGCCCAAAAGTGCGCAGCGGTTTTGGGACAACGACATGCACGAAAACCAATGCGCGCCCCGGCCGATCGGCAGACGCGGGGGACGGGTGCGATCGCCAGGGCGCCATTGCCTCGGGGGATGATAGGGCGAGCTGCCGCAGGGGAGTGTTCGGACTTCCGCAGTTCTTGTGCGCCGTTCCGCAAACGGAAGGTCCCCCTCACCCGGACGCGAAGCGGCCGGATGAGGGGCCTTGGCGACCTCAGTAGGGCCAGTCGCCTTTGCCTAACGCTGCGACCGCCGCGATGATGCGGGCGAAGGCTTCGCCGGCCCGCGGCACGGTCTTGCGGGCGCGCAGGAAACTGTGCACCAGGCGCGGCTCCTCGCGCCACCAGGCGCGGCCGCCGGCAGCTAGGATGCGGTCGCGATAGGCCTCGCCGTCAGACGACAGCGGATCACACTCGGCGGTGAGGATGAAGGTCGGCGGCAGGCCGGAGAAATTGCTGTCTCGCAACGGCGAAAAGGTCGGGTCGTCGAGAGACTGTGCCTTGCCGGAGCGGACGTCGCGGTAGAACTCGATGTCACTGAGCGTCAGCAGCGGCGCATGCGCATGCTCGACATAGGAGCCGGCGCTCTCGTCGCCGCCGAGGCCGGGATAGATCAGCACCTGGCCGATGGCGGGGCGAGAATGGTTGCCCGAGGCATGCGCCACCCCTGCGGCAAGATTGCCGCCGGCGCTTTCGCCGCAGAGCACGATCGGCAGATCTGACGTCGCAGCGGCCCATTCGAACACGGTGAGTGCGTCGTCGAAGGCGGCCGGATGCAAATGCTCGGGCGCCAGCCGGTAGTCGACTGAGAGCACGTCAAAACCGGTGCCGGCGCAGATCTCGGCGCAGATGTCGTCATGGCTGTCGAGCCCGCCGAGGATGAAGCCCCCGCCGTGATAATAGACGACGATCGCCTGTGGCGTCCCGCCCGCCGTCCGGTAGCGCCGAACCGGAACGGTATGGTCGCCGGCGGCAACCGAGCCGTCGCTGGCCTCGACCCCGGCCGGGTAGGCCTCACGGAACGCCCGGCACATCGCGTCATAGACCGCCCGCTGCCTGTCGATCGGCAGGCCGGCGATTTCGGGCGGGTACCAGCCATTGACCCGGTCAATGTAATCCCACAGCGCGGGATCGAGCCGGGTGGCGTATTTTCCCCGGCCGGTTTCTTCCCGGCTCTCGGCATCGATGGTCATCGAACCCGGCACCGGTGTCAGAGCCCGGCGTAGAGCCGGGCCGCATCGTCGAAGCTGAAGCGCAGAGGCACCGAGCCTTCGACCTGCCAGGCGGTTACGCTTTCGCCGGCAAGCAGCCGGCAGGCGCCGTCGGTGTCGGTGACCGCGCCGCCATAGAGCCGGTTGGCAAGGTTGAGGATGGCGGTCTGGTGCATGGCCGCGCTGCCGCTGCCGCAGGCGTCCTTGACCAGAAGCACGCGAAAGCCCGCTGCGACGGCGTCCTTGACCGACGCGTCGATGCAGGCTTCGGTCCAGACACCGGCGACGACAAGCCATTCGATGCCGCGCGCCTTGAGCTCGCCTGCCGCGGGGCCGGTGCGGAAAGCGCTGGCCTCGGCCTTGATCCGCAAGGCTTCGCCATCCATTGGCGCAACCTCGTGACAGATCGCCGTCAGCGGGTCGTCCTTGTCGGAGAAGGCCGACTTGCCGTTGGCATCGACCGGGTGGAACGGCCGGTCCTGGGCGCCGAGGTCGACGATGTAGGCCCAGTGATGGAGCGGCACGCCATTGGCCCGCGCCGCCGCCTGCAGGCGCTGGACATTGGCGAGGATTTTCTCATAGCCGTCGACGAGATAGCGCTGGTCCTGCCGGTGCTCCTCCTGAAGATCGATGAAGATGGCGGCCACTGTGCCGCGTTTGATGGAGATGGGCGTTTTCATGCGGATGCGCCTGGGTTACGGGCCAACGCTGTTCCTTTCAGCGAGCCGGCGCAAGCAGTGGAGGCTGGCCGGCGCCTCCCCAACTTCGTCATCCCAGGGCGAAGCAGGAGCGAAGCTCCGTCGCGGAGACCCTGGGATCCATGCCGTGGCCTTGGCCGTGGAGTGCAGGGGAGCAAAACCTGCATCGAGGCAGCGCGTTGAAGTCGCGGCATGGATCCTAGGGTCTGCGCCGCGTCGCTGCGCTCCTTGCTTCGCCCTAGGATGACGAAGCGATGGGCGTCCGCGCTCGTCCCCAAGAGATACGCAACGAGCGTCAAACCTGCTTCTCCAAAAACTCATCCTCATAGGGGAAGCGAGACAGAAGTTCGGTGCCGGTCTCGGTGATCAGGATCTCGTCCTCCAGCTTGACGCCCTCGCGCCCGCCCTTCTCGCCGATATAGCTCTCGACGCTGACCACCATGCCGGGAACGATGACGCCGTCGCGGCCATAGGTCTCGTAGTCCATGGCGTGCGCAATGAACGGCGTCTCGCCATGCATGCCGACGCCATGCATGACCGAAGTATAGCGCTGGTCGACGAAGCGATCGGGGATCTTCCAGGCCTTTTCGGCGATCTCGCGAAACGCCATGCCGGGCCTGACGATCGAAATGTTGTGCTGAACCTGGTCATGCGCCATGCGGTAGAGCGCTTTCTGATAATCGGTCGGCTTGCCCGGCCCGCAGCGGAAGGTGCGCGAGAAGTCGGAGTAATAACCGTAGCAGCCGATCGTGTCGGTATCGAGCGCCAGAAGCTCGCCGGGCCGGATCTTGCGGCCGCTCGCCTCGTTGAACCAGGGATTGGTGCGCTGGCCCGAGGTCAGCAGCCGGGTTTCGATGAACTCGCCGCCCTGGCGGATCACCTCGCCATACATGATGGCGAACAGGTCGTTTTCGGACACGCCGGGCTTGATCGCCTCGCGCACCGCCGAGACGGCGGCCTCAGCACCGGCCATCGACACCTGCAGGCATTTTACCTCCTCCGGCGTCTTCACTGCGCGCACCGCCAGTATCTCGCCCTGGCAATCCCTGACCTCGCAGCCGCGCTTTTCCAGGGCGAGGGCCTGCAAATGGCTGCAGCGGTCGAGCCCGAGCTTCATCGAGCCGCCGCCGTGCTGCTTGAGGAGTTCGGCGATCTCGTTGGCGAAGGGGCCGGCGGTCTCGTCGTCGCGGCCTGACACCGAGGACCAGACCAGCTTGGAGGGCCGCGCCTCGTCGATCGTGTCGAGCACCATCGAGACATGGTAGCTCTGCGGATACTCGAACAGCACGATCGGCCCTTCAGTGGGGATAAAGAAGTAGCGCGTCGAGTTGCGCAGGAAATAGCCGAACATGTTGCGCGAGCCGGTGGCGTAGCGCTGGTTGTAGGGGTCGAACAGGACGACACCGCCATAGCCGGCCTCGCGCATCCAGGCGCGCAATTTGGCGAGCCGGCCCTTGCGCAGCGCGTCGGCATCGATGAAGGACGGCTCGGTGTCGGACAGCCACATGCCGCCGGCGGGGTCGGCGGCGGCGGGGTGGCGCATGCGGTCCCTAAAGTCCACATCTTCCGTGCTGTCGGGATCGAAAACGACGATGCTCATGGGTGCCTCCTGGAAGCGAGGAAGATGAGCCATGCCCTGCGCAGAGGCTGTGCGAAATACCGCAGGTGTTGTGCCAGATGCCGCTTGGTCTCGTTACGCAGCGCTCTACGGCTGTCCCGCCAGCGTCTCGCTAATGCCGCCGCATCACCTTCGGCGCGTGCCCATGCTCCTCGCGAAATGCCCGGGCAAAACTCGACATCGAGGCAAAGCCACAGGCCAGCGCCACGTCGCGCACCATCAGCTTGGAGTGCGCCAGGAGATCGGCGGCGCGCTTCAGCCTGAGGCGGCGGTAGTAGCCGTTGGGCGAGATGGCAAGCTCGGCGCGAAAATTCCGCTCGAGCTTGTCGGAGGAGACGCCGAGCCTGGCGGCAAGGTCGGTCATGGCGAGCCGTTCCTCCACCGCGTCCTCCATGATGGCGATGGCCGACAGCACCAGCTCGTTCTGGACGCCGGTGCGCAGGCGCAGCGGCATCAGCTTGCGGTCGACGCTCGAGCGAAGGGGACTGTGCACGAACCATTCGGCGATGCCGGCGGCAAGCTCGGCGCCATAGTCCGACGCAACGATCTCGAGCATCATGTCGAGGCTGCCGACGCCGCCGGCCGAGGTAAAGCGCTTGCGGTCGATGACATAGAGATCGCGCCGGAGCTCGATGTCGGGAAAGGCCTCGGTGAAGGCGGCCTGGCTGGTCCAGTGCAAGGTGCAGGCATGGCCGTCGAGCAGGCCGGCGCGGGCGAGGAAGAACGCCGCATCGGCCACCGCGCCGATATGGGCGCCGCCGCGCAGGCTCTTGCGGATCCAGCTCACCGCGTCCTCGGCGACGAGATGATCGGCGTCGCCACCCGAGCAGACGACGATGCGGTCGACCTTCGGCGCATCGCCGGCGGAAAAGCCGGGCTGGATGACGACGCCGTTCGAAGCCTCAACCGGGCCTTTGGCAGCGCCGACGATGATCCAGCGGTAGCACTCGCGCTTGGCCAGCACGTTGGCGGCGCGTAGCGGCTCGATGACCGAGCTGAACGCCATCATCGGAAAGCCGGGGAAGACGAGCACGGCGAAGGTAAGGGGGGCGTCGTTTGCCGCAGGCTGGGTGCGTTGTCGGTTGTTCATAGCTTCCGGAACCAGGAGGATCAGGACGCTACAATTCAGGCAGATGCGATCTGGGTCAACGAGGGGTAGCAGATCTATATTGAGAAGCGTCTGCGCTGCCCCCTCTCCGGCCGCTGCGCGGCCACCTCTCCCCCATTCCATGGGGGCGAGGAAAACGCCAACCGCCGAAGGTCGCGGCCTTGAAAAGCTTGGGTTCCTCGCCCCCACAAAGTGGGGGAGAGGTGGCTCGGCGAAGCCGAGACGGAGAGGGGGAGCGCCATATGCGATAATCCTGCCCGTGCCGGCGAGAAGTGCCCGGCAGGGCGATGAGGGGCGGCGCAGGCTTCGACAGGCCAATTGGCGCCTTCTAGCCCCTCAGCGCCTGATCCAGATCGGCAACCAGATCGTCCCCATCCTCTATCCCTGCCGACAGCCGCACCAGCGAATCCGAAATGCCGATCTCCGCCCGCTTCCCGGCCGGGATCGAGCCGTGCGTCATCAGCGCCGGGTGTTCGATCAGGCTTTCGACGCCGCCGAGGCTTTCGGCCAGGGTGAAGAGCTGCGTGCGTTCGAGGAAGCGTTTTGTGCCGGCAAGGTCGCGGTCGAGATCGACGGAGATCATGCCGCCGAAGGCGTGCATCTGCTGGACGGCGATGGCGTGCTGCGGGTGGCTGGCGAGGCCGGGATAGATGACGCGGCGCACATCCTTGCGGGTCTCCAGCCACTGCGCGATCTTCAGGCCGTTCGTGGAATGGCGCTCCATCCTGAGCGCCAGCGTCTTGATGCCGCGCAAAGCCAGAAAGCTGTCGAACGGGCCTGATATGGCGCCAACGGCGTTCTGCAGGAATTTCAGGCGGTCGGCGAGATCCTTGTTGTCGCCGACCACGGCGACGCCGCCGACCATGTCGGAATGGCCGTTGAGGTATTTGGTCGTCGAGTGGACGACGATGTCGATGCCGAGCTCCAGCGGCCGCTGCAGATAGGGGCTGCAGAAGGTGTTGTCGGCGACCGAGATCAGGCTTTTGCGTTTCGCCAGTGCCGCAACGCCTTCGAGGTCGACGATGCGCAGCAGCGGATTGGTCGGCGTCTCGACCCAGAGCAGTTTCGTCTCCGGGCGGATCGCCGCCTCGACCGCGGCAAGGTCGGTGAAGTCGACGAAGCTGACCTGCAAATTGGCGGAGCGCTTGCGCACCCGCTCCATCAGGCGGAAGGAGCCGCCATAGATATCGTCGGTGGCGACGACATGGGCGCCGGAATCGAACAGTTCGAGCACAGTGGCGATCGCCGCCAGCCCCGAGGCGAAGGCGAAGGCGGCGGTGCCGCTTTCGAGATCGGCCACCGCGCGCTCGAAGGCGAAGCGCGTCGGGTTCTGGCTGCGGGCATATTCGAAACCCTTGTGCACGCCGGGCGACTGCTGGCCATAGGTGGAGGTGGCGTAGATCGGCACCATCACCGCGCCGGTCAGCGGGTCGTGGCTCTGGCCGCCATGGATGGTGCGCGTCGAAAAGGCCAGGCGGTTCTTGCCCGATACGGTTGCTTTTACAGTCATCGGGCGCGCCTCAGATGGTTGATCAGGTCGATGCGGGTTATCAGGCCGACGAATTCGTCGCCGTCGAAGATGATAGCGACTTCGTTGCGGTCGAAGACCGGCAGCAGCGCGTCCAGCGTCTGGCTCGCCTGCAGCGTGTGCAAATTGGAGGTCATGGCGGTGCGGACCGGGGCCTTGAAGCGGTCCCAGCGGCTGTCATAGGGGCCGTCGACATGGGCGAGGATATCGCTTTCGTCGACGATGCCGACGAGTTTGCCCTCGTCCAGCACCGGCAGTTGCGAAACATCCGAGCGGCGCATGCGGCCATAGGCGTTGAGCAGGCTTTCGTCCGGGCCGACATAAACAATGTCACCGGTGCGAGGCGAGCGCATCACCAGGTCGCGCAGATCGCCGTGCTGCTCATGGTCGGCGAGGCCCTGCTCGGCCAGCCAGATATCGTCGAACACCTTCGACAGATATTTGTTGCCGCTGTCGCAGACGAAGGTGACGACCCGCTTGGGCGTCGTCTGCTCGCGGCAATAGCGCAATGCGGCCGAAAGCAGCGTGCCCGAGGACGAGCCGGCGAGGATGCCTTCTTTCGACAGCAGATCGCGCACCGCCAGCATGCTCTGCTTGTCGGTGATGGAGTACGCCTTTTTCACCAGCGACAGATCGGCATTGGGCGGGACGAAATCCTCGCCGATGCCTTCCACGGTCCAGCTTCCGGCCTCTTCCATCTTGCCGGTCTTGATCAGCGGCGCCAGCACCGAGCCGACAGGGTCGGCCAGCACCATTTCGGTCTTCGGCGACACCTTGGCGAAATAGCGGCCAAGCCCGGTCAGCGTGCCGCCGGAGCCGACGCCGACGACCACCGCGTCGACATCGCCTTCGAGCTGCGTGAATATCTCGGGGCCGGTGGTAGTTTCATGGGCCAGCGGATTGGCCGGATTGGCGAACTGGTTGGCATAGAAGGCGCCGGGCAATTCGGCGGCGATCTTTTCGGCCATGTCCTGATAATATTCGACATGGCCCTTGCCGACATCGGAGCGCGTCATGCGCACCTCGGCGCCGAGCGCGCGCAGATGCTGGATCTTCTCGCGCGACATCTTGTCGGGCACGACCAGGATGATGCGGTAGCCCTTGGGGATGCCGACCTGGGCGAGGCCGAGGCCGGTGTTGCCGGCCGTCGCCTCGACAATGGTGCCGCCGGGACTGAGCTTTCCCTGCTCCTCGGCGGCGGCGATCATCGAAACGGCGATGCGGTCCTTGATCGAGCCGCCGGGATTCTGGCTTTCGAGCTTGATGAACAGCCGGCACCTGCCGGTGTCGAATTTGGTCAGCTCGACGACCGGCGTCTGGCCGATCAGGTCGAGGACCGAGGCATAGGGCGGCCGCAGACGCTGCAGGCCGGTGTCGGGTGCGGCGGTTTTGTGCTCGCTCATATCAGATGCTCCGTGGTAACAGGCGAGCGACCGCCCCTGGCGAGGTGGTCAGCCTATCGTCTTTTCCAGCCGTTTGCAGTCTGAAAGAAGATAGATCGTGCCAATCGCCCGGCGAGATGCGGAATGAAATTCCGGTTGTTGGTCGCGGCACGCGGGTCAGGCAACCGACTTCCTGACCGGTTCACGGGCGTCAACGATTCGCCCAGACCAGCCCCGCCAGACCGACCAGCGCGGTGACGATACCGGCATAAAGCCATTGCGACTGGCCGGTCATGAAGCTGCCCTGGACCACGCCCATGCCTTGCAGCGACCACACCACGCCGATGGCGATCACGAGCAGCGCCAGCAGGTTCTTGATCAATCTGGTCATTATGAATCTCCTCGCCAAGTCGATCCTGGCTCTGCCGATCGCGTTCGCCGTAACCGCGATGATATTACCAAGGAAGCGATCCGAACGCGCTCGTCTACACTTATGTTCCGACGTGCGATCTTGCTGCAGACATCTGCGATATTCGATGGGGTATCAGCCAAGACTCGCGCCCCGATGGCTGAAAATCTCTGACAGACTGTTTCGTACCGACTCCAAACGTGTGCCCTTGCCACGGAACTGCCGGAGGTTTGCCGCATTTCTCGCCTTATTCGCCACCTAACGGCACGGTTCTGTCAACGGAGCCTCCCAATGAAGAAGAACAACAAGACCGCGCTTGTCGCGGTGACGATAGCGGCTGGCCTGATGGCCGGCGCATCCGCCTCCTCCGCCGCCGCCCAGTGCGGCCGTGCCTCCTGGTACGCGCTGCATTCCAAGACCGCTTCCGGCGAGCGCATGAACCCCTCGGCGCTGACTGCGGCGCACCGCAGCCTGCCCTTCGGCACCAGGCTGAAGGTGACCAACCGCAACAATGGCCGCAGCGTCGTCGTGCGCATCAACGATCGCGGCCCGTTCATCAAGGGGCGCATGCTCGACCTGTCGAAGGGCGCCGCCAGCCGGCTCGGCTTCATCAGCTCAGGCCATACGTCCGTGTGCATGGCACGCGTCTGAGCCTGGTTGGAAATTCTGCTCCGGCGGTCGAAACAGAGTCCCGCCGGACACGACTCCATGTTTTCGCAGGCGCACATTGAGCCGGCTCGGGCTGTCGAGCGCTGATTCCCAAGGCCTTGGCAGAAAGAAGTACATAGATCACGGCAGCTGACGTATTGCATTGCAGCAATTTGTTGCTAACCTCCCCGGCAGACATTTAGGGTTCGGCGCTGCCGTCGTCCTCTTGGTGCAGCCGCGGGGTTCCCGATGTTCTACCAGCTCTATGAACTGAACCATGCCGCCCTGCAGCCGGCGCGCCTCTATGCCGATGCGGTGCGCCTGCTCTATACAAATCCGCTCAATCCGTTTTCGCACACGCATTGGGGCCGTTCGGTCGCGGCGACGGCCGAATTGTTCGAACGCACCACGCGCCGCTACTCCAAGCCGCGCTTCGGCCTGGCGACGACGGTGGTCGACTGGAAGAATGTCGAGGTCAGCGAAAAGACCGTCTGGTCGCGGCCTTTCTGCAATCTGGTCCGTTTCGAGCGAGCCGTTCCGGCCGGCCGCAAGCCCGATCCGAAGCTGCTGATCGTGGCGCCGATGTCCGGCCATTACGCGACGCTTCTGCGCGGCACGGTGGAGGCGATGCTGCCACATGCCGACGTGCATATCACCGACTGGGTCGACGCCCGCATGGTGCCGCTCGGCGAGGGCAGCTTCGACCTCGACGACTATATCGATTACATCGTCGACATGCTGCATGCGCTCGGCCCCGACACCCATGTCATGGCGGTGTGCCAGCCTTCCGTGCCGGTGCTGGCGGCGGTGGCGCTGATGGAAACGCGCGGCGACCCGTTCGTTCCCTCGACGATGACGCTGATGGGCGGGCCGATCGACACGCGCCGCAATCCGACCGCGGTCAACCTTCTGGCCGAGGAAAAGGGCATCGACTGGTTCCGCGACAATGTCATCATGCAGGCGCCCTGGCCGGTGCCGGGCTTCGGCCGCGAGGTCTATCCCGGCTTCCTGCAGCTTTCCGGCTTCATGAGCATGAATCTCGACCGCCACATCATCGCCCACAAGGACTTCTTCATGCATCTGGTGAAGCATGATGGCGACAATGCCGAGAAGCACCGCGATTTCTACGACGAGTATCTGGCGGTGATGGACCTGACGGCGGAGTTCTACCTGCAGACCGTCGACACCGTGTTCGTCCGCCATGCCCTACCCAAGGGCGAGATGACGCATCGCGGCGTGGCAATCGATCCGTCGGCGATCCGCAATGTCGCCCTGTTCACGGTCGAGGGCGAGAATGACGATATTTCCGGCCTCGGCCAGACGAAGGCCGCGCACGATCTGTGCGTCAACATCCCCGCGGACAGGCACGCCCACTACATGCAGCCGGCGGTTGGCCATTACGGCGTCTTCAACGGCTCGCGCTTCCGCTCCGAAATCGTGCCGCGCATTGTCGACTTCATCACCAGCTACGGCCGGCAGAACCGCGTTGCGGTGAAACCGAGGCTGGTGCGCGCCGCCAAGCGCTAGGCCGGCAAGCGGGCAGGCTGTTGCACAATAGCCGCTTTTTCGGCCCTGCCGGTAACCATGTCGAAATTCTCGCCGTTTGCATAATTGACACGGAGTGTAAATCGCCCTTAACGTTTCGTTAACAACAAGGGACGAGCGGGGACAATGATTTCCTCAAGGGTGGCAAGAAAGCTGCGCCGGTGCGTTGTGGCCGGGCTGGCGATTTCGGGGGGTTGGGCGACATCGGCCCTTGCGGCCAGTCCGATGGTGACCGGTGGCCCGACATCGCAGCCGATCGGCCACTACGACTTCTGCAAGGCCAATCCGGGCGAGTGTTCGATTCGACCGGCCGATCTCTATCCCGCCGCCATGACCGGCTCGTTCTGGCGCAAGCTGGTCGGCGTCAACGACAGGGTCAACGCCGCCGTCAAGCCGGAAAGCGACTACGATATCTACGGCAAGGACGAGGTCTGGGCCTATCCCGACAAGGGCGTCGGCGACTGCGAGGACTATGTCCTGGAAAAGCGACGCGAGCTGAACCGCCTCGGCGTGTCGTTCGCCGACCTGCTGATAACCGTCGTGCGCAAGGCCGACGGCGAGGGCCACGCGGTGCTGACGGTGCGCACCACCAAGGGCGACTACGTCCTCGACAATCTGACCACCAAGGTTCTGTCCTGGGACCAGACCGGCTACCGCTTCCTCAAGCGGCAGGCGGTCGACAACACCGGCCGCTGGGTCTCGATCCGTGGTGGCCAGCAGGTTCTGGTCGGCTCGGTCCAGTAGACTGGACGCGGTTTCCCAAGCCAAAGCAATCGCAGCGGCCACCCTCGGCCGCGCACCGCATGGCGAAAAAATTTCGCAGTCTCCGTGAACCAAATCCTCTTGGCCAGCGACACATGGCCGTAGATGGAAACACAACCCACGGAGAATTCAGATGACTGCACTTTTGCGCAATACACTTCTCGCCGCCGTCGCGGTATCGTCGCTGGCCGGATCCGCTCTGGCCGACCAGACCATCACCAGCTGTGGCAAGACCTCGACCAACAACCTGTGGAGCGGCCGCTGTTGCGGTGACGGCGACTCGAACTGCCTGGGCGGTGGAAACGGCGGTCACGACCACGGCGGTCGCGGCGGCCGCGGCGGCCAGGCCGGCGCAAAGTAATCTCGCCACATGCCCGCTGGCTCCCCGCCGGCGGGCATCGCTTTAGAGCAGGATGAATTGAAATTGAGTCGGTCATCCTGCTCTAAGTTTTTGTTTTTGCCCATGATCTTGTCCGAAAAGTCTGCAACTTTTCGGGATCAAGCTCCAGTGGAGCGAGCGTCCGCGCCAGTGCCAACGCCCTTGGAGTAACCTACGGACGTCGGCCGAGTGCTGCGCGGATCGATGCGGTGATGCGGCGAAGCTCGGCGTCTTCCAGCTTTTCGATGTTTTCGGCCAGGAGGTTGGCAAGCTCGGTGGCGGCGGGCGTAAGGCCCGACGTGTCGAGCTTCACCCGCGGGTGCGAACTTTCAGCCAGCCGGGCCAATTCCTCGGCATCGTCCCAGATGATGTTGAAATAGCCGATGATCTTCTGGATCAGCGTCCAGGTCGGCGCGCCGCGGCGGCCATGCTCCAATGCCGACAGATAGGCGGCGCTGACGCCGATCGCCTCGGCCATGGCCTTCTGGCTGACGCCGCGTTCGCCGCGCAGTTGGCGCAGCTTCTCGCCGAACGGGGTCATCAGCGCAACCGCCGCAAGCGGACATAGAGCGCGCCGGAGCCGCCATGATTGCGCGCGGCATGGTCGTGGCTGGAGACGAGCGGCCTGAAGGCCGGTGTCGACAGCCAGGCCGGCACGGCGCGCCGCAAGACGCCGTCGCCGCCCGAGGACGACCCCTTGCCGGTGATGACCAGCACATAGCGGACGCCGCCGGCATGCGCCCGGTGCAGGAAGGAAAACAAAAGCGAATAGGCTTCATCCTGGGTCAGGCCATGCAGGTCGACGCGGCCTTCGATGGGCAGCCGGCCCTTGGACAGTTTGTCCAGCGTCGGCTCGTCGAGCGCGTGCGAAACATGCTGCGTTTTCGGCTTTGCGGCACCTGCCGGACTGGCGGCGGCCTGGATCGCTTGCGATGGTGTCGGCCTCGCCTCGGCAGCAATTTCGGGACTATCGACGGCAAGCTTGCCCTTCAGCGGCTTGGCCGTGCGCGCCACCAGGTTCCACAGCACCCGGTCGTCCTCGCTCAGCCTGTCGTTGCGCCTGGTCATCGTGCGGACCCAACAAGCGGGCGCGGGATCAGCGCATAAAAGTCGGCGGCGTTGCGGACGACGCCGGCGATCTCGCCGGCGGCATCGCCCGAGCCGGCGAACAGGTCGCCGCGCGCCGGTCCGGTGATGGCCGAGCCGGTGTCCTGCGCGATCATCAGCCGCCGGAACGGTTTTGCGTCGAAAGCGGTCAGCGACGGTGCGTCGATGTAGAAGGGCGTGCCGAATGTATGGAGCAGGCGGTCGACCGCGACCGAACGCCCCGGCGTCAGCGGCACCTTGGCGGCGGCGATCGGACCGAGATCCGGATCATCGCCGGCTGCTTCATCAAATGGCGCCTCGCGGAAGAAAATATAGGAGCGGTTCTGCCACAGAATCTGGTCGACACGGTCCGGATGCGCCCTGAACCAGGCGCGGATCGACTGCATCGTTACCTTTTCCAGCGGGATTTCGCCAAGCTCGGCCAGGATCTTGCCGGCTCCGGTAAAACGCTGGCCGGATTTGGCGGCATAAGTGACACGGCAAAGCCGTCCGTCGGTCATCATGAGCCGCGCGGATCCCTGCACATGGATGAAGAAAGCATCCACCTTGTCGGCGAGCCAGGCGATTTCCAGGGCCTTGCCATTCAGCGCACCGCGTTCGACCTCGCCGCGGTCGAAATATTCGACCGGTCCGTCCGGCGTGTCACGGCCGAAGGCGAGATAGGGATCCATGCCGGAAGGCCGGTTGGCGTCGTCGATGTCGATGAGATCGGCCGGGCGGGATAGCAGCGGCACGACAAATCGCCCGGTGCGGACCGGCGAGGCTTCGACCACGGGTTCGTAGAAGCCGGTGACGAGGCCGGCGCCGCCATCCTCGGCCCGGATATGCGCGGGCACAAAATGGCGTTCGAAGAAGTTTTTCGCCTGCTTCCGATCCGAAAATGGCAACCGATTCGCCGGCGAAACGGCGCGCGCTTCCGCATAGGCTTGGGCAAAGGCGCCGAAATCGATGCCGAGGGCGCCGGAGCGGTAGGGCCTGGTCAGGACATGGAAGGCAGAACGGCGAAAGGCAGCAAAGGCTTGGAGATGATCGTCTTCGGCCCAGCCGGGCAGCTCATCGAACGTTTTTTCGCTGAAAGCCTGGGATAGCGACACGACAGGCCTCGCAGCTGACCTCTCATGCATGTCGTCATCCCAAAACCGCTACGCACCCTCGGGTCAAGCCCGTGGGCAAGCTTTTTTGGGCGACATGCTTGTTTGCTTGATGCATGTCGTCAACCCCAAAAACCGCTACGCACTTTTGGGCGACATGCATTGGGATCAATCTTCTTCCTCGGTGGCGACCAGCTTCCAGTTCGGGTCGCGCGAGCGCGTGTCGCGGGCGAAGGTCCAGACATCCTTGACCTCGGCGACGGTCTCGGGATCGCCGTCGATAACCGCGCCGGCCTTGTCGCGGGTCGCCGAAATCAGTTCGCTGACGATGCGCAGCGTGATATGCGCCTCGCCGCCCTTCATCTCGGCCGAGACGATGTCGGCCTTGTCGATGCCGACGAAGGAGGACTGTATCTTTTCCGATTTCGCCTCGCGCTCGCCGATGGCCGCGACAAAACCCTCATAGACCTCGCGCGACAACAGGTTCTTCAGCGTCTTGCGGTCGCCGTCGGCATAGGCCATGACGATCATCTCATAGGCCATCTTGGCGCCGTCGACGAAGGTCTTCGGCTCGAACGTCGGATCATTGTCCTTGATCGCGCGCAGGCCCTTGTTGAGATCGGTGTCGGGCTTGGCGAAGGCGTCGATCGCCGCATAGATGTCGTCCGCCGGCTCTCCCGGCGCCCGCTTGCGCGGCAGCGAGACCACGTTCTCAGGCTTCTTGGCACCGTCCTTGTCGCCCGTGCGGCTTGCCGTATAGGGATCGAAAGGCGGGCGCTCGCTGCCGGTGCGGCGGCCGAGCACATTGCGCAGCTGGAAAAAGATCACCACCGCCGCGATCAGAAAGAAAATCGTGCCGAAGTCGAAGAATCCCATATCTTCCGCCAATCAATCCCTACTCCGGCCGGACCGCGCGCCAAGCAAGAGCGGCGGTCGCATAGCGTTCAACATCCAAAGCATATAGAACGCAAGCTGCAATCATTCAAATCAAAGGCAGGCATACCTATCTAAAAGGCCCACTGCCAGCGGCGATTGCCCGCCGGCCGGCAAAACATGGAAACGATCGGTCACGACTTGCGCATTTCGCTGCTTCCCCTCTTCCTGCTGGCGCTCCCTCTGCTGGAGATCGCCGGCTTCGTCGTTGTCGGCCGCCAGGTCGGTGCGCTGGCGACGGTTGGGCTGGTGCTGGCTTCGAGCGTGGCGGGCATGCTGCTGCTCCGACACCAGGGGTTTGGCGTCATGGCGCGCGTGCGCGCCGAAATGGACGCCGGACGCGACCCAAGCCGCCAGCTCGCGCATGGCGCCATGATCGTGCTGGCCGCCATCCTGCTCATCATCCCCGGCTTCATCACCGACATTTTCGCCGTTTTGCTGCTCCTGCCAATGGTTCGCGATCTCGCCTGGCGACTGCTGAAAGGCCGCATCGTGGTGGCCACCGATTTCGGCGCCGGCGGGTTCCGGACCCGGCCCCGCGACAAGGTCATCGATCTGGACGATGGCGATTATTCGCGCGGCGACGATTATAAGCGCGGCCCCGATCACAATTCTCCGTGGCGCCGCCTCAAGGACGAATAGCGCCCGCAAAACTTGTCTTGTCATGCCGGCCATGGTAGCGAACGCCCGATTTCAATCCGGCGGCAATGCTGCCGAGGCAAAAGGACAACGGCTAATGGCCAGCAATGACGACGCGCCGACCGGCGCGGCCAATGGCAACGGCAACACGGCGCAGCCCTCGCTCAACGTGCTCGCCCAGTATGTAAAGGACCTTTCCTTCGAAAGCCCCGGCGCGCCGAACTCGCTGCGCGGCCGCGACAAGGCCCCCGGCATCGCCATCAACGTCAATGTCAACGCCAACCCGCTTTCCGACAAGCAGTTCGACGTCAATCTGACGCTGAACGCCAAGGCGTCCTTCGACCAGGAAGTGCTGTTCAATGTCGAGCTGGTCTATGGCGGCGTGTTCGCCATCAGCGGCTTCCCGCAGGAGCACATGCTGCCGATCCTGTTCATCGAATGCCCGCGGCTACTGTTCCCGTTCGCCAGGCAGATCATCGCCGAGGCGACGCGCAATGGCGGCTTCCCGCCGCTGATGCTCGACCCGATCGATTTCGCGCAGATGTTCCAGCAGAAGCTGGCCGAAGACCAGGCCGCCGGCAAGGTCCAGGTGAGCTGAGGCTGATTGCTCGGTAGCGTTTGGAAAAGCCCGGC